>JANQTQ010000025.1:23546-26686 GCA_030731625.1 Polaribacter sp.
ATACCGATTTTGTAAATGATATCTACAAAACGGGAAGCATGTCGCCAAAAGTTGGACTTTTATTACAAAACAATTTAAGCAATGATTTTAATGTAATTACCAATTTTTACTATGATAAAATTGGTACAGATTTTTTTGAATATTCCTATATTGTAACGGCAACCTACACGTTTAGTGATCAATGGTCTGCTTTTTTCGAAAACCAAACTGTGTTTCAGCAATATCAAAACAATACAAATTTAGGTACAGGTTTGGCTTATTTATACAACGAAAATCTACAAATAAATACATCTGCAAGATTTCTTTTGGAAGGACAAGCAGAGGGATTTTATGCTGGCTTAGGAATTTCTTATAGAATTGATAGCCATAAAGATTCTTACAAGGAGAAGAATGAAAGTGCAAATACCGTAAAAGACACGCCGATTTCTCGTTACAATAAGAAAGAAAAAGGCTTTTTTAGTAGAATTTTTGGTATTTTTACAAAAAAGAAATCTACAAGAAACCGATCTACCAGAAAAAGGAATAATTAAAAATCCCCTAAATAATTATGATAACCTTACATCAAGTTAGTAACGACCTAGAAATGAAACGTTTTGTTTTGTTTCCGTTTTCGTTATATAAAAAAAATAAATTTTGGGTTCCGCCCATTATCAAAGAAGAAGTAGATAATTTTAATCCTAAAAAAAATCCTGTTTTCAAAAATGCGGATGCTCAATTTTTTCTAGCCTATAGAGACAAAAAAATTGTTGGTAGAGTTGCAGCAATCATCAACTGGTCTGAAGTAAATCATCAAAATATTAAAAAAATTCGTTTTGGATGGTATGATATGATTGATGATCTAGAGGTGAGTAAAATTTTACTAGATAAAGTTCAGGAAATTGGTAAACAAAATAATCTTGAGTTTATGGAAGGTCCTGTTGGTTTTAATAATTTAGATAAAACAGGTGTTTTAATTGATGGTTTTGACCAATTAGGAACCATGATTACGTGGTACAATCACCCTTATTACAAAGATCATTTAGAGCAATTAGGATTTGTAAAAGAAAAAGAATATCTAGAAAATAAGTTTAAATTTCAAAATTTTGATGCGGCTTATTACGATTAAAAGCCCTAGATTTTAAAAAAACCAAAGAAATAATGCCGTATGTAGATGAAATGTTTGAGGTTTTTGATAAATCATATTCAAAACTTTCTACTTATGTGCCAATTTCGGCAGAACAAGTTACTTATTTTAAGAAAAAATACATCACTTTTATCAATCCTGAATATATAAAATTTGTGGTAGATGAACATCACAAACTAATTGCTTTTGCCATTGTTATGCCTTCTTTTTCTGTAGCGCTGCAAAAAGCAAAAGGTAAATTATTTCCGTTAGGAATTTTAAGAATGCTCCAAGCTAAAAGACACGCAAAAGACGTAACTTTTTACTTAATTGGTGTGCATCCAGATTATCAAAACAAAGGTGTTACTGCTATTATTTTTGATCAATACACCAAAACTTTTACCAAAAAAGGAATTGTAAATTGTATTAGAACTCCAGAATTAGAAGATAATGAATCCATCAGAAAAATTTGGGCAGATTTTAATCCGATTACGCATAAAAGAAGAAGAACCTATAGAAAGGATATTGTGTAAATAATTGGCAGTTTGCAGTAGCGGTTTACAGTTTTCAGGAGCAGTTTACAGTTGGCAGTGGCAGTTTAAAGTGACAGTTTGCAGTGGCGGTTTAAAGTTTTCAGTAGCAGTTGGCAGTTGGAGAAATAAAAATTTAAAAAATAGCTAGATATCATTTCCTAAAAAAACAAAAATTATTAAAACCTACAGAACCTAATTATTCTATAAACTTTAAACTCTAAACATTGACCACCTAAGTATGCAATTATTTTACAATCCTGAGATTACTAAAAGCACCACACAAATAACTTTTGATAAAATTGAAAGCAAACATATTGTGCGTGTTTTAAGAAAAAAAGAAAATGATATTTTGCATATTACAAACGGATTCGGTTTTTTGTTTGATGCAAAAATTATAATTGCTAGCGATAAAAAATGTATGGCAGAAATAATTTCTGTTGAAGAGAAACCAAAACCTTGGAACTACTATTTACACATTGCAATTGCGCCTACAAAATTGAATGATAGAATAGAATGGTTTTTAGAAAAAGCCACAGAAATTGGTATTGATGAAATTACACCCATTTTTTGCAGCAATTCTGAACGCAGAAACATAAAACTAGAACGTTTCGAAAAAATTATTCAGTCTGCTATGAAACAGTCTTTAAAATTTACGCTTCCAAAAATTAATGAACCTGTAAAGTTTACCGATTTTATCAATCATGATTTTGATGGCACCATTTGCATTGCACATTGCGAAGACCAACAAAAAAACTCCCTTAAATCGGTTGTAAATCCATCAGAAAAAACCACTATTTTAATTGGACCCGAAGGCGATTTTTCATCCGCAGAAATTAAAAAAGCATTAGATAAAAAATTTATTCCTATTTCTTTAGGCGAAAGCAGATTACGCACAGAAACTGCTGGTTTGGTTGCTGTGAATATGGTTTCTTTTATCAATCAGTAGTTTTTGTCGGTGCTATAAATGAAGCAATCTCAACAATATAAAATTTTACTTCCATCAATTTTCTTCACTTTTTTTTACTAGACAACTTCCAAAATTAAGATTTGATTTTCATAGCAAGAAAAATAGAATCTTATACTTTCTAAAAAATAGATTTCTCCTGGCTTTAAAATGACATTAGAGACATAAAAATCTGTTTTGAGCTTCAAATTGGTGTCCGGAATTCTTTAAAACCTAAAAACGAACCTAAAATTTAAATCTTTATGTAATTAATTATCATTTAGTTAAAAATAAATGTGTCCGGAATTTTGCAAAATCGAGAAATACTGGACACCTAAAATTTTTAAATACTATAATTTTACAATACAAACCTAAAACTCAACATTATGAAGCAAATATTTTTAAAAACAACACTATTTCTTTTTGCTTTACTATTATTTAATTGCGAAAACAACGACCCACAAGAACAATTACCCCCAATTACGCAAACTGGTGCAAATACTTTTGGCGCTATTGTAGATGGCAGAGCGTTTACACCTGCAGATTCTTACTCAATTACACC
>JANQTQ010000026.1 GCA_030731625.1 Polaribacter sp.
TCATTCCTATTCAGGAATCAACTTGTTTAAGTTTCATTCCTATTCAGGAATCAACCACCAAAAAGGTTTCATTTTAGCCTTGTAAATAAATGCATAATGCAACGCTAACTTTAACCAATGCCCCGCCAAACCTATTTCTCCAAAAGTTTTTCCTAACTGTCTTCCTTGTGTTTTTGGATATTTTTCATAATCTGGAATAATAGGAAACGTAGTAATACTTACGCCACTTCCTTTTGTCATCCCAAAACCAGCTGAAGCAATACATGCAGCTCCCATATTTCCCATAGAACCTTTATGATGAAGCGATTCTTTGCCGTTTTTTATAGTATCAATAATGTTATCTGCAACCAATTTTGCGGTAATACCAGATGGCATTCCTGTTCTTGGTGGCGCAGGTGTTATATCTGTTCCGTTTTTACTTTTTCTAGGTTTAGAGATTGCATGCGGAGGCGCAAATGCAATTCCGGGTGCAAAAATATTTTTATAACTTGGGTTTTGATACGTTTCTGGCCAATCTCTAACAGACCATTCTTCGTAGGGTTTTGGAGTATAATCTGCATCAACAATCATAAATCCTTTAAAGAGTTTTTCTGTAATGTCATTTTCACTTTTATCAAACGCTTTAAAACCGTGACCAGAAAAAGAAGGAATTAGCATTGCAAAATCATAACTTTCTGTTTTATATTCTCCATCAAGATTTTCGTAATGCGCTAAACCATCTTCAATTTTATGTACACCAGCACCCGTTATCCATTTAATACCTCTGTCTTCAAAAATCATTTCTACCATTTCGTTAGATTTCATGGTCATACTTCCATAACTTAAAAGCATTCCATCCATCCCAAAATCTCCCAATTGATATTCGTTAGAAATCCAAGTAATTTCTGCCATTTCTCTAACTTTATGGCGATGCAACTCTTGTTCTACGTTTAAAATATATTCAAAAGCAGCTCCTTGACAGGTAGATTTTCCATGACCTGTACCAATCAAAATCTTAACTTTTTTTCCCTTTTTCATTTCTTGAATCAACGCCTTTAAGCCTTGCCAAGCATGATTGGCATGCGTATATGTACAAACAGAATAGGTTTTATTTTTACCTGGAATTAACCCTTCTGTAGCTTCAAAATTTAACTTTGGTCCTGTTGCGTTTATTAAATAATCGTAAGTTATTTTTTCTTGCTTCCCTTTATTTTCACCAACAACATATTCAGATAAAACATACGATTTTTCTTCTGTTGCATCTCCTTCAGGAAAAAAAGAAATGGCTTTTGCTTGTTTAAAGTCAATACCTTTCTTTTTATATAAAGGAGCTAATGGAAATAAAATTTTTTCTGATTTCATTCTACCAATACCAACCCAAATATTAGATGGAATCCATTGGTAATTACTATTTGGAGAGACCACAACAACTTCATGCTTTTTTTGTAGTTTTCTACGTAAGTGTGTTGCGGCAACATGACCAGAAATTCCTGCTCCTAATATTACGATTTTAGACATTTTATTTGTTTTGTTTTAAAATTAGCTTAGTTTTTATATGATTGATTTCTTCTGTTGAAATAAAGATTTGTTTACTTTGCATATCAATAGTTGTTAATATAAATACTGTAATGACCACATTATTAATTGCAATTGTCATGAACACCATTTATTATGATGTTATAATCAATTTGAGTTAAAAATTGTGGTGTATAAGTGGTATCTGAATTAGTTAGGGCAGACACAAAACTTCTTAAGTGATTTCTTGAACCACATTGTAGGTTTTCATATACATCAATAATTGATTGGTTTGAAGTTGCAGTAATGTATTCTTCTAAATCTACGATATCTAAATCTTCAATAGTTGCTCCAATCTGTAAAGCATTTGCCGTATTTAATTGGCCATCTAATACAAACTGGTTATACAAGTTTTGTAGTTTTTCATTCGAAAATTGTCCCATGGGCAATATATTGTATTCAACGCCATATTTATCTAGAAGACTTACAATGGCATTCATATGGGTTTGCTCACTTAATTTTATATTTGAAAATTGATAAATTCCCCAAAAATTATCGAGATATTCGTAGGTATCTCTAGCTAATTTTTCTTCCTCAAGCATAAAAAGTAGTGCATCAGAATCTTTTTGGGTTAACTCTGTATTTATGGTTATTTCTTCAGAATCATCAGTATCATTATTACAAGAAATAAATAAATTGAAGGATACAAATAAGCTTGCTAAAATCAGTAACTTTTTTTTATTAGAACTTTTCATAATAGATTTTTTTAATTATTTGTATCTTTTTATTTATCAAATTTCTGTAATATAAATGACCTTTACAGTAACTTAGGTTACACTAGCGGGAAAATTATAATTTGATAATTTTTTTCTCCAAACGATTGTTACCGTTTTTAAAAACTAGAATATATTCTGCGGATGCCATTTTTGCTAAATCTAGTGAGATGGTTTTTAAACCAATTTTGTTTTCTATAGGTATTGATGTAACCTTAGCGCCTAACAAATCATAAACTTCTAAAACACTTTTTTCTGTATTGGAATAAACAACTCTATTGAAAAACACCTTTAGAAGGATTGGGATATATGTTAAGATTATAAATATTGCTTGCTGTTAATTTTATCTCATCAACATTCAACGTAGTTTTATTGATAAACACTTTAAAAGCAAGGTTACTCGCACTACTTTGCGAACCATTATTTATAAAGAAAATATTTTCTTGTGTACTTTCAATTCCCCCAAAAATATAACCCACCAAAGTTTTACCAATTGGCAAATTATTAATCGCTACAATTTCATCTGTTAGGTAATTTGTATTTTCATGTAGCGGAATAAATTCTGCGCCAGAGCCTAAAAGTGTTGGCATTTCTATTTCTAAACTGCTTTCTAACATCGAACCGTCTGCAAATCTTGATACTTTACTTATTGTTTTTACAAATGGCACGTTATCATCCTTTACTAAATTTTTATTTGCATCTAGTTTATACTGACTTAATCCGCCAAAAAACAAGGTATGCATTGTATTATTTGCAGTATCATAAATTGGTATTTTAGCACTGTGATATTGGCTTAAATATTGATTAAATGTATTATTTACCTTATATCCAGCAGCGCTAACATCTACTGTGTTTAACCAAGGCAAATTAGCTGTATGCTGAAAAACACCACTAAACATTGTAAAACCTTCGCTTCCATCAGGAAAAATTTGCGGAGCCATATTATAATCTCTTCTATGCAAATTATCACTATCATTTTGTGCAGAATAATTTATGATTGAAAGATTTGTGCCGTCATCATTAATTTGAAAAGTTCTAATTTCATCTGTATAATTTTGAACAAAACCTGTTCCATTATTGGGTCCTATCGGATTGTATCTTCCTTTAAAATACTGACCTCCACACAAATAAAATACATCATGTAGCAATCCTAATTGCGCGCCAGTTACTGCCAAATTTGAGTTTGAAATCTGTCTAAAATAAGGAATTATGGAAGTTTCGTTTATAACAGCAGTAGCTAACTCATCAACATTTATTGCTGTTAATTTATCGTAGGTTACATGATCATTTTGCGTTGCACTATAACCATAACCACCAATAATATAAAGCGTATTTTCCTTTTGATAAAACTCTTGATTTGTTGCTTGTAACTGCTCAAAAACAGAAGCTTGTAAAACACTTAAAGAAGCACTCCAAGTTTGATTAGCAACAGGATCTACAACAAAAACATTTTTATTATTATCATTTTCTAAAAAAGAACTATTTGGCTGTCTTTGATGCAATCCATCAATTCTACCTCCAATAATTACCCATTTATTATCGCTGGTTTTTCCCCAAGAAAAAGAATGTACACTTGGTGCGTTTTCGATAGATATAGGCTCAATTTGAATTGTAAATTGATCTTGAGCAAAAGAATTTATAACCGATGCTAAAAAAAGTGATACAATTAAATTTAGATGTTTCATAGTTTGTTGTTTAAAAACAAAACTATGAGTTACAAAAGTTAAAAACTGTATCAAATGTAACTCCAAACGGCCAATCCATTCATCACAATAGCATAAAATAATGTTTTTAATAACAGCGGAAGGATGTCCATAAATCCAGAACCTTTGAGCATTACCATGCGCATTACTTGCACAAAATATTTTATTGGATTAAATTCTGTAACTGTTTGCGCCCATTTTGGCATACTTTCAATCGGAGTAAATAAACCACTCATTAAGATAAAAATAACCGTAAAGAACCAAGAAATAAACATGGCTTGTTGTTGTGTATCTGTAAAGTTTGAAATAAACAAACCAATGCCTAAAACTACCAATATATAAATTGAAGTATATAAATACATTAATGGTAAACTGCCTACAATGGGTACATTAAAAATTAGTTTTGCAATAGTTAACCCAACGGATAATAAGCCTAATCCGATAACCCAAAAGGGAAAAAGTTTTCCAATAATAAACTGACTTTTCTTAATTGGTGTAACGTTTATTTGTTCTAATGTTCCTATTTCTTTTTCTCTAACAATGTTCATCCCAGAAAGAAAAAGGGTAATCATCGTTACCAATAAAACCAAAATACCGGGAACCATAAACGTTTTATAATTTAAGGTTTGGTTATACCAAAAAGAAGGAATCGTTACTATATTTATAGGTTGTACCTTAGGCGAATCTGATGACTGCATTAAATCTACCATTAGATTCTTATTAAAATTTTGGATAATTTGCGTTGCATACACATTTTCTAAACCGGCCGCAGCGCCATCAATGGCATTAATGGTAACTCCTAAGCTAGTCTGTTTTTCAATTTGTAAATCGCGCTCAAAATAAGATGGAATCTCTAAAACCACATCAACTTGACCATTTAACATGGCTTGACTTGCTAATTTTTCTGATGGAAAATCTGTTAAAACATTAAAATAAGTAGATGCATTAAATTTTTCTATCAATGCTCTTGATGTAGTTGTATGATCATGATCTACATAACCAAACTTTATGTTTTTAACATCAAAAGTAGCTGCGTTCGATAAGATTATCAACTGAATTAATGGCAGTACAAAAATGATTGGCAACATTCCTTTATTTCTAAAGATTTGCTTAAACTCTTTTTGTATAATGTATAGTATCGTTTTCATATTATTTTCCACGATAGTAGAAATCTATTTTTAATTTATAATCACTATTTTTCTCTAACAAACTAGCTTCCTGCCCACTGTAAACTGAAAACTGCATACTTTTTTTACTCCAGTCTAATTTTATATTTCTTAACACTCAACCCAATAAAAAATACGGCCATTCCTACTAAAATTAAAGTCTCTTTCCATACAAACTGAAGTCCGACTCCTTTTAACATAATGGCTTTAATAATGATGATAAACCATTTGGCAGGAATAATATTACTTATAATTTGCAATGGCAAAGGCATACTTGTAATCGGAAAAATAAAGCCAGAAAGTAAAATAACTGGCAACATTAATCCCATTAAAGAAATCATCATTGCCGTTTGTTGTGTTGCAGAAACTGTTGAAATTAAAATACCCAAAGCCAATGCTGTTATAATAAACAACACACTTTCCATCCCTAATAAAAATAAGCTTCCCTGTACGGGCATTTTAAAAATAAAGATGCTCAAAACAATAATAACAACTGCATTAATTATAGACAGAAAAATATAAGGAAAAACTTTACCTATAATTACTTGAAAGGGTTTTAAAGGCGAAACTAGTAAGATTTCCATAGTTCCTAATTCTTTTTCTCTAGTGATAGAAATAGAGGTCATCATTGCAGATACCAACATTAAAATAATCGTCATTACTCCAGGAACAAACATATAAACGCTTTTTAATTCTGGATTATACACCATGTGAGTTTGAGGTATCATTTGATACGCCTGTTGATTATTTTTATTTTGTTCTTTTAAATAATTTTGAAGAATAGCATTTACATAATTGGTAATCGTATTTGCTGTATTAGGATCTGTAGCATCCGAAATCACCTGAATTTTGGCATTATTTTCTTTGATCAAGTTTTTACTAAAATCTTTTTCAAAATTTAAAACGGCTTTTACTTTTCCTTTTTTAAAAACACCTTCTATGTCTGATTCTTTTTCAATAAATTGATTAATGCTAAAGTATTTTGAAGCAGCTATTTTATTGATAATTTCTTTTGTTGTTGCATCTTTTGAATGATCTAAAATAGCAATATCTACATTATTTATTTCGTTAGTTATTGCAAAACCAAACAATAATATTTGGGCAATTGGCATTCCAAATAGGATAAACAATGAGCGTTTATCTCTAAATATATGGTAGAATTCTTTTTTTATAAAGCCTATAAATCTTTTCATATAGTATTTCCCGCAGATCTCACAGATTACCGCAGATTTTTTTTAATAGTTTACTGTTTTTTCGCTCTGTATCATTGTGGTTTGTCTTTTCTATTTCCCGCAGATCTCACAGATTATCGCAGATTTTATTTTGTTTCTTCTCTGCTAGAATCAGAAAAATCAGCAGAACGTTTTTATTTTTTCTATGATAGTTTTACAACCCGTTTACTTTTCTAAAAATGCCTTTTGTTATATCATCTACATTAAAATTCACTAAAATACCTAACTTCATTTCTGAAACCTTTAAATATGTTAGTATTTGTTTGTGATGTACTTTTGATAATTTTTCCACTGATTTAATTTCAATAATTACTTTATTATTTACTAATAAATCTATTCTAAACCCTACTTCTAATTCTTTTCCGTCATAAAAAACTGGAAGTGATACTTGCTTTTTAACTGATAGTCCTTGCTTTTGCAATTCATACATCAAAACAGTTTCATATACCGATTCTAACAAACCTGGACCTAATTCATTATAGACTTTAAAAATTGCCCCTCTAATTAGGTAGGATATTTCATTCTCTGTTTTTTCTTCCATAATTTATTAATTTCTCTTTTTCTTTCTTACGCAGATCTCACAGATTACCGCAGATTTTTTTTTAACTTCTTCCGCGGAAATCGGCGTAATCTGCGGGAATATTTTTTTATAATTTCCCATTCGTTTTTATACTCCCTTCCCTTTGGGCAGGGTTGGGGATGGACTTCTAGCTAATTTTAAAAACACATCATTCATAGTATCTACTTTAAACTGTTCTTTTAACTTTTTTGGTGTGTTTAAAGCTTCAATTTTTCCGTTCACCATAATCGAAACGCGATCGCAATATTCTGCTTCATCCATATAATGTGTCGTTACAAAAACGGTGGTTCCTTGATGTGATGCTTTATAAATCAATTCCCAAAATTGACGCCTTGTAATAGGATCTACTCCACCCGTTGGTTCATCTAAAAAAACAATTTTTGGATCATGAATTAATGATACAGAAAACGATAATTTCTGTTTCCAACCCAATGGCAAAGAACCTACTAATTTATTTGCCACCTCTTCCAAGCCTAATTCTTCTAGTAAACTAGCTGTTTTTTCTTTGATTCGTTTTCTTGATAAACCGTAAATTCCACCAAAAAAAGTAATATTTTCTTTTACCGTTAAATCGTCATACAGTGCAAACTTCTGACTCATATAACCTATATTTTTTTTGATCTCTTCTGCATTTGTAAACACATCAAAACCTGCAACTTTAGCTTTCCCAGAAGAAGGAGTAGAAATACCAATTAACATTTTCATTGCTGTTGTTTTTCCTGCTCCATTGGCTCCTAAAAAACCAAATATTTCTCCTTTTTCTACATCAAACGAAATGGCGTTTACTGCTGTAAAATCACCAAAAAC
>JANQTQ010000027.1 GCA_030731625.1 Polaribacter sp.
TACTGCTACTGCTACTGCTACTGCTACTGCTACTGCTACTGCTACTGCTACTGCAAACTGATTACTGTTTACTAATTACTGATAACTATTTACTGATTTAAACTCATTACATATTTCTTTGGCGTAGTGCCAAATTTCTTTTTAAAAGCAGCAATAAAGTGACTTGCAGTGCTATAGCCAACTTGTGTGCCAACTTCATTTACATTAAATTGATTGCTTTCTAACAATCTTCTGGCGTGTTCCATTTTATAATCAAACAAAAAACTAAACACAGTATCGCCATAAATTTGTTTAAAACCTTCTTTTAATTTTTTGATATTTAAACCAATTTCATTTGCTAGTTCTTGTAAACTTGGTGGTTCTGCCATCCTAGAAATTATAATTTCTTTTGCTTTTCTAATCTTCAAAACATTTTCTTCGTCCACTAAAAAAGGGCAATATTCACCATCTGCCGTTTCTTCCTTTTGAAAGTGTAAACTTAGTAATTCATATACTTTTCCTTTGGTATATAGTTCTCTAATAGAACTGTTAATATTAGAGTTGATGATTTGTTGTAATACAATCGATTCTGTTGTTTTTATTTCTTTATCGTCATAATACTTTTTGTTGCTATTTTCATTGCTTAAAAAAGGAATGTACCCAGATTCTTTTGAAAATAAAGCATGAAATTTTTCAATAGAAATTAGTATAGAAATTAAGGTTGTTTTTGGTTGAATCTCTAAATTGATAGGTAAAATTCTCTGAGGATTGTATAGGAGAATAGATCTGTTGTCTAAAACATCAAAAGAATAGGCACCATCATTAAAAAGAAATTTAGAATTTCCACGCAAACAAAAATGGATTTGTATAAAAGTACTATTTATTTCTCTTTCAAAGTTATGTGCTTCTATACTTTCGTTCTGAAAATGAAGTATATAAAAATCTTTTTCTAAAGTTATTTCTTCAAAAGAACTTTCGCCGACATTTTTAAACATATTTTTTGTTTTGTTGTTATTTAGAATCGTTCTATATAGAAGGTACTTATAGTCTTGATTCTCTTGCAAAAATAATGGTTTCTATAGATTTAATACGTTAAAATATCATAAAAAACGGTTATCGTTATAAAAAGTACTTTGAGCGACATTTTTTTATTAATGAAGTTTCTACTTTTGCGTAACTTTTACAAATTTATGTTAGAAGATAGGCAAGAGCACTTTTACAATATTGGGGTTAGTTATAAAAAAGCAGACGCTAAAACGCGTGGTAAATTTTCTTTATCCAAAGAGAATCAAATTGCTTTGTTAGAACTTTCTAAAGAAAAAGGATACACGGGTGTATTCATTTTATCAACATGTAACAGAACAGAAATATCTGGTTTTGCAGAAAGACCTTGTCAATTAATTGAGCTTTTATGCGAGTTTTCTGAAGGTACAATTCAAGAATTTGCAAAAATATCTAATGTATACAAAGGGCAGGAAGCCGTAAATCAATTATTTAGAATTGGTACGGGTTTAGAAAGTCAGATTTTAGGCGATTATGAAATTGTTGGTCAGTTAAAACAATCTTTTAAATTAGCAAAATCTGTAAAAACTACAAATGCGTATTTAGAAAGGTTGATAAACAGTGTTTTGCAAGCAAGTAAACGTGTTAAAAATGAAACTAAATTAAGCTCGGGAACAACTTCTGTTTCGTATGCAGCTGTGCAGTACATCATCAAAAATTTACCAGATTACAACTCTAAAAATATTTTGGTTTTTGGTTTGGGTAAAATGGGAAAACATACTTGTAAAAATTTAGCAGAATACACGCAAAATAAATCGGTTTGTTTAATCAATAGAACAGAAGAAAAAGCTGCGAAGTTTATTGAAGAACATGCTTCTATAAGAAAATCGACTATAGGAAATTTATCAGAAGAAATAAAAAAAGCAGCTGTTTTAATTGTTTCTACAGGTTCAGATAAACCTACAATCACTAAAAAACAAATCTCAGAAAATAAAGAATTATTAATTTTAGATTTGTCGATGCCAGAAAATGTTTCTAAAGATGTTACTGATTTTAAAGGTATATCTTTGGTAAATGTAGATGAGCTTTCTAAAATTACGGATGAAACTTTGGCAATACGTTTGCAAGAAGTTCCGTTAGCCGAAAGTATTATAGAAACGCATAAAAAGGAGTTTAAAAATTGGGTAAATTATAGAAGGTTTACACCAACAATTGCTGCTTTAAAGATCTCCTTAGAGAATATTAAAAATGATGAAATTAATTTTCAGAAAAAGAAATTTAATAATTTTGATGAAAATCAAGCAGAAATCTTAACTTCACGCATCATTCAAAAAATTACAACACAGTTTGTGAAACATTTAAAAGATGAAGAAACCTCTGTTTCTCAGAGCCTTCAAGTAATAAATAAAGTGTTTCAACACTAATAAAAAATACATGCAAAAAATTATAAGAATTGGTACGCGAGAAAGTAAATTAGCTCTTTGGCAAGCAAATAAAGTACGTAAAGAGTTAGATGCTTTAGGCTATCAATCGGTAATTGTACCCATAAAATCTATTGGAGATATTATTTTAGATAAACCCTTATATGAACTAGGTGTTACGGGTGTTTTTACTAAAAATTTAGACATCGCTATGTTAAATGGCGATATTGATATTGCAGTTCATTCCTTAAAAGATGTACCAACGGCTTTACCAGAAGGGATTATTCAAATTGCTGTTTTAAAACGAGCAAATTATACAGATTTACTAGTTTTAAAAGATACCGAAGAGTTTTTTGGTCAACCAAATGGTGTGATTGCAACGGGTAGTTTGCGCAGAAAAGCACAATGGCTAAATCGGTATCCAACGCATAAAGTAGAAGATTTAAGAGGAAATGTAAATACGCGTTTAGAGAAATTAGAAAATAGCGAAACGTGGAATGGTGCAATTTTTGCCGCCGCAGGATTAGAAAGATTGGGTATTAGAGACGCTGGCGCAATTCCGTTAACTTGGATGATTCCAGCTCCTGCACAAGGCGCAATTATGGTTGCTTGTTTAGAAAAAGATGATTATGTAAAAGATGCTTGTGAGCAATTAAATCATTACGAAACGAAAGTTTGTGTTGGTATAGAACGTGAGTTTTTAAGACTTTTAGAAGGCGGTTGTTCTGCTCCAATAGGTGCTTTGGCTTATGTTGATGAAAAAACGCAAGAAATTAATTTTAAAGGAGTTTTACTTAAAAAGGACGGTTCTAAAAAAATTACAGTAAATCAAAATGTAAAAATGGGAAGCCATAAATTTTTGGCTAAAGATTGTGCAGATTACGTAATTAATAGAGGCGGAAAAGAGTTGATAAAAGAAGATAATGAAGTTTCTTCAAATCTACTTTCTATATACTCTACCAAAAAACTTTCTGAAGCTCAAAAAGATATCCTATCACCAACTATTGATATTCAAGATAGCGATTTTATTAAAATTAGATCGAATAGAATTTCACCAAAGGTGATGAAATCAGAAATTGAAAATGTTATTATTACGAGTCAAAACGGAGTAGAAGCAATTTTAAATTGTTTTACTAAGGATGAAATAAAATTTAAGAATATTTATTGTGTTGGTAGAAGAACAAAAAAACTAATTGAAAACAGAATTGGTAAAGTTGCTCATGTATCTAAAAACGCAAAAAAAATAGCAGAATATTTATCTAAAGAATTAACAAATAAAGAGGTAACTTATTTTTGTAGTAACCTAAGATTAGATGTTTTACCAGCTTATTTGCAGGCAAATGACATTGTTGTTAACGAAGTTGAAGCTTACAAAACGATGTTAAGTCCGGTTGAAATAGATGCTGAAATTTCTGGAGTATTATTTTACAGTCCGTCTGGAATAGAGAGTTATTTGCAAAAAAATAACACAGATAAAGTGGCTTTTTGTATAGGAGAAACTACTGCAATAGAAGCAAGAAAACATTTTAAAAATGTACAAGTTGCACATTTACCAAGTGTAGATAGTGTATTAGAATTAGTGAATTCGTTTTTTACTAAATAAAAAGTCATTAGGAATAGGATGAAGCAATCTTTTAGAATATAGATTACTTTGTTATTCTTTTAAGTAATGACATTAAACTAAAATTGATGTTTCGTACACGAAGACTTAGAAAATCAGAAGGAATAAGAAGATTAGTAAGAGAAACTAAACTTTCTGTTGACGATTTTATTTATCCACTTTTTATAGAAGAAGGAGATAATATTGAAACAGAAATTGTTTCGATGCCAGGAATTAAACGTTTTTCTTTGGATAGAATTTCTAAAGAATTAGACGAAGTTGTTTCTTTAAATATTCCTGCTGTTTTATTATTCGGAATTCCATCAAACAAAGATGATGAAGGCACGGAAACTTGGAATGATAACGGAATTATGCAACAAGCAATTCGGTTTATCAAGAAAAATTATCCAAGTTTATATGTAATTACTGATGTTTGTTTTTGTGAATATACAAGTCATGGTCATTGCGGAATTATTCATGATAATGATGTTGATAATGATGCAACTTTAGTAAATATTGCAAAACAAGTAATTTCGCACGCAAAAGCAGGAGTAGACATGGTGGCGCCTTCAGGAATGATGGATGGAACTATTTCTATGGTTCGAGAATCTTTAGATAATACAGGTTTTGTAAACTTGCCAATTATGGCATATTCTGTAAAATATGCATCGGCTTTTTATGGCCCTTTTAGAGATGCTGCAGATTCTGCACCAACTTTTGGTGATAGAAAAACCTATCAAATGGATCCTGCAAACAGAGATGAAGGCATGCGTGAAGCAACTTTTGATGATCAAGAAGGAGCCGATATTTTAATGGTAAAACCAGCCTTGTCTTATTTAGATATCATTAGAGATTTAAAAAATAATTTTGACAGACCAATTGCATGTTACAATGTAAGCGGAGAATACGCAATGATTAAAGCAGCCGCAGAAAAAGGTTGGATTGATGGCGAAAAAGTAATGATGGAAAGTTTACTCTCTATGAAAAGAGCTGGAGCAGATATCATTATTACGTATTTTGCAAAGGAAGCAGCAAAAATTTTGTTAAAACGTTAAATCGTTTACTAGTACAATTACACGATTAAACAAATAAACCATTACACTATGAAAATGTTCAAAAAATCACAAAAATTATACGAAGAAGGATTGGTGCATCTTGTTGGAGCAGTGAATTCTCCTGTAAGAGCTTTTACTTCTGTTGGCGGAAATCCGTTGTTTATCAAAAAAGCAAAAGGAAGTAAAATCACAGATGTTGATAATAATGAATATGTAGATTTAGTACTTTCTTATGGGCCAATGATTTTAGGTCATAGACATAAAAGTGTACAAAAAGCAGTGAAAAAAGCCTTGAAAAAAGGATATTCTTTTGGTGCATCAACAGAAAATGAAATAAAATTAGCAAAAATAGTTTGTGATGCTTTTCCAGGAATGGACAAAGTACGTTTTGTAAACTCTGGTACAGAAGCAGTTTTAAGCGGAATTCGTTTAGCAAGAGCATTTACAGGAAAAGATAAAATTATAAAGTTTGCTGGTTGTTATCATGGACATCAAGATGCATTATTAGTTGCTGCGGGTTCTGGTTTGGCAACGCTAAGCATGCCAAGTTCTAAAGGTGTGCCTAAAGGAGCCGTAAAAAATACTTTAGTTGCAGAATTTAATAATTTAGAAAGTGTAAAAAAACACTTTAAAGAACATAAAGATATTGCAGCAGTAATTATTGAACCTATTGCGGGTAATATGGGAGTTGTGCTTCCTGAAGATAATTTCTTAATAGAATTAAAAAAATATGTAGAATCTAAAGGAGCGCTTTTAATTGCTGATGAAGTGATGACAGGCTTTCGTTCTAAATTTGGCGGAGCGCAAGAATTATTAGGTGTTCAAGCCGATATAACATGTTTAGGAAAAGTAATTGGTGGAGGTTTTCCTGTTGGAGCTTATGGAGCAAGAAACGAAATCATGGAAATGGTGGCACCTTTAGGTGGCATGTATCAAGCAGGAACTTTGTCTGGAAATCCAATTGCAATGGCAGCAGGAATTGCAACTTTAACAGAGTTAAAAAAGCAAAATCCATATGAGCATTTTGAAGAAGTTGCAAGTATTTTAGAAGTATTGTTATTAGAGTCTGCAAAAAAACATAAAATAGGTTTGGTTGTTAATAGATTTGGTTCTATGATGAATCCGTTCTTTTTAAAAGGAGAAGTTACCAATTTTGTAGAAGCTCAATTATCAGACACTAAAAAGTTTGCTGTTTTCTTTTGGGAAATGATTAAAAACGGAGTGTTTTTACCGCCAAGTCAGTTTGAAGCTTGGTTTTTATCATCAGCATTAACAGACAAGGATATTAAAAAAATTAGCAAAGCAATTGATGCAGCGATGTTGGCTGTTTCTAAAATGTAAAACGATAACCGCAAAGACGCAAAGCTTCTTGCAAAGTGCGCAAAATAATCATTTGTAAAAAAATGATAGAGAATGAAATTTCTAAAATTATTGTTGATTGTGCTTTAAAAGTTCATAGAGCTTTGGGTCCAGGTCTTTTAGAAAGTTCTTATGAGGAATGTTTATTTTACGAGTTAAGAAAAAGAAATTTAAAAGTTGAAAAACAAAAAGCATTGCCTTTAATTTACGAAGAAGTAAAACTCGAAATAGGTTATAGAATAGATTTAATTATTGAAGATAAAGTAATTATAGAATTAAAATCAGTTGAAGCGATAAATGATGTGCATTTAGCTCAAGTTTTAACTTATTTAAAACTTTCTGATTGTAAGTTAGGATTATTGATTAATTTTAATGTTGCTTTGATAAAATATGGTATTAAAAGAGTAGTAAATAATTTATAAACTTCGCGTTCTTTGCGAAAAAACATTGCGCCTTTGCGGTTAGAAAAATGATAAAAAACGATTTATTTTTAAGAGCATTAAAAGGAGAAACTGTAGACAGACCACCAGTTTGGATGATGCGTCAAGCAGGAAGATATTTGCCAGAATTTCAAGAAATCAAGAAAAAATACGATTTTTTTACACGTTGTCAAACTCCAGAATTAGCATCAGAAATTACAGTGCAACCCATCAGAAGATACGGAATGGATGCTGCAATTTTGTTTTCAGATATTTTGGTAATTCCGCAAGCAATGAATATTGATGTGGAAATGAAACCAAATTTTGGACCTTATTTACCAAATCCTATTCGTACTCAAAAAGACTTAGATCGTGTAATTGTTCCTGATGTTCATGAAACTTTAGGTTACGTTATGGAAGCAATTAAAGCAACCAAAGAAAAGCTAAATGATGAAGTTCCGTTAATTGGTTTTGCTGGTTCACCTTGGACAATTCTTTGTTATTGTGTGCAAGGTCAAGGCTCTAAAAACTTTGATAAAGCAAAAGAATTATGTTTTACAAATCCTGTTGTAGCACATTCTTTATTGCAGAAAATTACAGACACCACAATAGCCTATTTAAAAGCAAAAGTTGAAGCTGGTGTAGATGCAGTTCAGGTTTTTGATTCTTGGGGAGGAATGTTATCTCCAGTAGATTATCAAGAATTTTCTTGGCAATATATGCAGCAAATTATTGATGCTTTAAAAGATGAAACTCCAGTAATTGCATTCGGAAAAGGATGTTGGTTTGCTTTAGATAAAATGGCGAAATCTGGCGCTTCTGCATTAGGTGTAGATTGGACGTGTTCTCCAAGAAACGCACGTTATTTATCCGGAGGACAAATTACTTTGCAAGGTAATTTCGATCCAACAAGATTATTTTCTCCACCAAAAGTTATCAAAAAAATGGTGCATGAAATGATTAATGAATTTGGTAAAGATAAATTAGTTGTAAATTTAGGTCATGGTATTTTGCCAAACATTCCTTTAGAAAACGCAAAAGCATTTATAGACGCTGTAAAAGAGTATAAAAGTCCGTCTTAATTTTTCTAAAAGCTTATAATTCAAACTATCAAATAGTCTAAAAAAATATAAAATTATAATTTGGGCGTTCCCTAAAAAGGTCGCGCTTTCCGTTATATCTTTTTGCAGAAAAAGCAAAAAGGATGCCACTTCAATCGCTAACGCAAACCAACGCTAATGATTAAAAATATCGTTTTAGGAATTAAAGAATATGCAGGTGCTTTATCGCTAATTTCAAAATTAAAACTTTGGAAATATTTTATAATTCCTATTTTAATAAGTGTTATTACGGCAGTATTAATTGGTATAGAAGCGTACGTTTTATCAGATAATATTGGTAGTTATATAGCTAAACTTTGGCTTTGGGATTTTGGTAAAGAAACCTTTTCTGCGATCAGTAATTTTGTTGGTGGAATTATTATTGTTATCATTGGTTTAATTCTCTATAAACACATTATTATGGCTTTGTCTGCGCCATTTATGAGTGCTGTTTCAGAAAAAATTGAACAACATTTTTATGGGGATGTAAAGCATTTGCATAGAAAAACTTCGTTTTCAGAACAATTAATAAGAGGAATTAGAATTAATATCAGAAATCTATTAAAAGAACTCTTAATTACATTGCCAATTTTACTATTAAAATTTATACCCATAGTAAATATATTTTCAACAATTTTATTGTTTTTAGTTCAGGCTTATTACGCAGGTTTTGGAAATATGGATTATACTTTAGAGCGACATTTAGATTATAAAAAAAGTATTCAATTTGTTGGTAAACACAAAGGATTTGCAATTGGAAACGGTATCGTTTTTATGCTTTGTTTATTAATTCCTGTAATCGGAATTATCATTGTTTTACCTTTATCAGTAACTGCATCATCAACAAAAACTTTAAGTTTGTTGCACAATAAACAAGAGCTAGTTTATGAAAAATAAATTCTACAAATACATCGAAAACTTACAAAATGCAATTACTTCTAAATTAGAAGAAGTAGATGGTTTGGCTAAATTTAAAGAAGATGTTTGGTCTAGAAAAGAAGGCGGCGGAGGAAAAACGAGAGTTATAGAAAACGGAGCCGTTTTTGAAAAAGGTGGCGTAAATATTTCTGCTGTTTATGGCGATTTACCAGAAGTTTTAAGAAATCAATTTAAAGTAAAAGAAGGCAATTTCTTTGCATGCGGATTGAGTCTAGTTTTACATCCAAAGAATCCATTTGTACCTACAGTACATGCAAATTGGCGCTATTTTGAAATGTATGATGAGGCAGGAAACATTGTTACACAATGGTTTGGTGGCGGTCAAGATTTAACTCCGTATTATTTATTTGATGAAGATGCAACTCATTTTCATACCGTTTGTAAATCTTCTTGCGATAAACATCATCCAGCATTTTATCCGAAGTTCAAAAAAACCTGTGATGAATATTTTTGGAATGCACATAGAAATGAAGCACGTGGAATTGGCGGTTTGTTTTTCGATTATTTAAAAGAAACAGAAGAATTTTCAATAGAAGATAGATTCAATTTTGTTACTGAAATAGGAAATAGTTTTTTAAATAGTTATGTGCCAATTGTAGAAAAAAGAAAAGAAACTGAATTTACCAAAGAACATAAAGATTGGCAAGAAGTAAGGAGAGGAAGATATGTAGAATTCAATTTGGTACACGATAGAGGTACACTTTTTGGATTAAAAACCAATGGACGGATAGAAAGTATTTTAATGTCTTTACCTCCAATTGTGCAATGGAAATACAATCATCAACCTGAAGAAAACTCTGAAGAAGAAAGGTTGCTTAAAGTTTTGGTGAATCCTAAAGATTGGATTCTATAAAAAAAAACTTCATATTTTTAGTTTTTAGTTCTATAAAAATGTAATTTGCTGCATCTTTTTAGTTGTTTAATGAATTCGAATTAGGAAATGTACACTAGAATAATTGCTGTTTTTTTTGTTTTAATAACTTTAAATATCCAGTCACAAGATTTGGATTCTATTTTTAATTCAAAAAAAGAAATCGTAAAATCAATAAAAACCGATAAAAGAAAAGCTGAATTTCTATATGAATGTGCCAATTTTTTTTATCTAAAAGACGTTAGAAAATCAGAGTTCTTTTACCAGCAATCCTTAAACCTTGTAAAAAATAAAAATAATCTTTTAGAAGGTAATATTTTATGGAAGTTGGGTTTTATAAATAGAAATAAAGGAAACCTTAGTACTAGTTTAAGGTATTTTAATAACGCCAAAAATATATATAAACAGATTGGTGATCTAGAACAAGTTGCAACTGTAAATATTGATATCGGCTCTGTTTATCGTTATAAAAATGAGATTTCTAACGAAATTAAGTTTTATAAAAAAGGTTTAAATTTAGCAAAAGAGGTTAGCGATGAGATAGTAGGAAAAGCATTTTTGCATTTAGGTGCGTATTATGGTAGACTTCAAAAATTAGATTCTTCAATTTATTGTTATAATGAAGCACTAGAGGTGTTTAAAAAAATCAATAATGATGAAAGAGTCTATCACGTTTACAATAACTTGCCTAATACTTACTTTCTACAAGGTAATTATCAAAAGGTTTTGGATACAAGAACTTTGGTGTTAGATTATGCAAAAAGAGGAAAACGCAAGTTGTTATTAACCTCTAATTATCATAATATAGCATCTGCTTACAAGCAATTAAAAGAATATGATAAAGCTTCAAAATATCTTGATTCTGCTATTATGGTGGCAAAAGAAGAAAATTTTAAATTGAGATTATCTAAATCATATGAATCTTTATCAGATTTATCTTTCTTAAAGAACGATTATAAAAATGCCTATTTGTATCATCAACAATATAAAATTTATTCAGACTCAATTTTTAAGTTACAACAGTTAAATGCTATAGAGGAAGTAGAACTTGCAAATATTTATAAACTAAAAGATAAGAATTTAGAAATTTTAACTAAAGAGAGGGCATTTGAAAAAAAAATATACTTGGTTATCATTTTTGCATTTATACTGTTGGGCACACCAATAATAATTTTAATGCACAGAAATTCTTTAAATAAGAGTAAAATCATAAAGGCCAATTTCGAGAAAAATAAGATAAAAAGAGATAGTCTTATTCTAAAAAATACAAATTCTGAAAATGAAATAAAAAATTTAGTTGCAGATAATTCTATGAGAATAGAATTTTTAAAACAGCTTTTAACACAATTAAAAAATAAAAGGTTTGCAACGGATTCAACAGAACTTCAGGAGTATATTAAAGATTTATCTTTTAAAGTTAAGCAACAGCTAACAACAGAGAGTAAGTTAACTTTACTTAAAGAAAGAATAGGTACTGTTAATAGCGGTTTTGATAATATGTTAATGAATAGTTATAAAGAACTTTCAAAAACAGAAAGAGAGGTTTGTGCATTGTTAAGATTAAATATGTCAATTAAAGAAATTGCTTCAATAAGAAACTCTAGTACAAATGCAATTAAAGCTGTTAGGTATAGAATTCGAAAAAAAATGAATGTTCCAAAAGAGCAAAAACTAGAAAATTTTATTCAAAAAATAAATTCTTGATAAATTAATTTGTTTAGTTTTAGATTAAGTCTCACTTTTTCTGTTACAATATTTATTCATTAAAGTATTAAAAAACAGTTGTTTGTGCATTTTTTTGTTACTTTTTGTAACTTTTTTTATTTTGGAAATTACTTTTTAAGCCCAGTTGTTTTGTTTTTATTTTTGTTTTTTGAATTATATTTGAATAATTATAATTCCCCAATTTATTATTAAATTAATGTAGTCCCCCAATATTTATTATCAAATTAATGATAACAAAGAGCAACTTGTAACGAGTTGCTTTTTTTTTATAAAAGTTTTATTTAAAGATTAATTTTGCTTTTTTCAGAGTAAATTACTTTACAGAAAATCACTAGTACATTTGCATCATAATAATCTTAAAAACTACTATTATGAAAACATTTTTTTAACATCAGCAGTTGTATTATTTTTATTAGTAAACTTATTTTCGCAAATACCACCAACCCCACCTAAAACAAATTCTACTATAACTATTACAAAAGGATCTTCCTATACTTTAACTTTTGATACAGATGATGTAAAAGATAATTCTTCCGTTTCTATTAAAAGAAATAATAATGTATATAAGTTTAATGCAAAATTTCACAAGAGTAAAACAGCTACGATTAAACAATAACTTTTAGATAAACTAGGAAAAGAAAACATAAAAATTTCAGGAAATGTGTATCAATGGATAAAAAATGAAAATGAGAAAAAGTTTTTGATTGTAAATTAACAGAAGATTCCTTAAAAATTTATGTTAATAAAGAGTACACTTATAAAGATTTTATAAACATGATTGATGATTTTGGAATCACTTTTAAAAACACTATTTCTGGTTCAGGTTCTAGAGAAGAGGAAGCTAAAAGAGTAGAAAGCGAATTAAAAAGTGCAGAAATAAAACAAGCAAGAGCAAAAAAAAACATTAAAAAAGGCAAAACAAAAAGCAAAGAAATAGTTTTTTATATTATTAATTATTTAAATTTTAAAGCTAATAACTGTTATTTTTTTTAAAATGATTTAGTTATTAGCTTTTATTTTACAAATAATATAATTTTATTTTTTTAATTAACTTTTTTTTGATAAAAATAAATGTTAAAAATCATCACTTTTTTGTACTTTTGCAATCTCTTAAAACGGATAAAATGGCGATTTTTGAATTAAAACTCCCTAAAATGGGCGAAAGTGTTGCAGAAGCAACGATTACTTCTTGGTTAAAAGAAGTTGGAGACACCATTGAATTAGATGAAGCAGTTGTAGAGATTGCTACAGATAAGGTTGATTCTGAGGTGCCTAGTGAAGTAGAAGGAACTCTAGTTGAAATTTTATATCTAAGAGATGCTATTGTGGCTGTAGGGGAAACGATTGCAATTATTGAAACAGATGCCAATATAGGAGGTGATGTAAAATTAGAAAAACCAAAGGTTGAAATCTCTAAAGAAGTTGAAGAAGTAGAAAAAACTATAGAAAAGGCTACTGAAATAATTTCAAAACCAATTTCAAAAACTTCAGATTCGGGTAAGTTTTATTCACCTCTAGTTAGAAATATTGCCCAAACAGAAGGTGTTTCTATGGAAGAATTAGAAATTATTGCTGGTACAGGTAAAGAGGGAAGAGTTACAAAAGAAGATATTTTAAAATATGTTGCTGATAAAGGAAAATCAGCAAAAGAAACAACGGAACCAACATCCGTAGCAGCAAAAATTGAAATACCTATAAAGGTAGAAAAAGCTGTAACTAAAGTTGCACCAATTTCTGTGAACGGAGAAGATGAAATTATTGAAATGAGTAGAATGGGTAAACTTGTTGCAAAACACATGGTTAACTCGATTTCAACTTCTGCACACGTTCAATCGTTTATCGAAATTGATGTTACCAATATTGTAAAATGGAGAGATAAGGTAAAAGACGCTTTCTTTAAAAGAGAAGGAGAGAAGCTAACCTATACGCCAATTTTAATGCAAGCTGTTGCATCGACTATAAAAAAATATCCATTAATAAATATTGCTGTTGATGGAGATCATATTATAATTAAGAAAAATATTAATTTGGGAATGGCGGCATCTTTAGCTGATGGAAATTTAATTGTACCTGTTATTAAGAATGCAGACCAATTAAATTTAGTAGGTATGACAAAAGCTGTGAATGATTTGGCAAGTAGAGCACGAAATAATGCCCTAAAACCAGATGATATACAAGGTGGAACTTATACAGTTACAAATGTTGGTAGTTTTGGTTCTATTATGGGAACTCCAATTATAAATCAGCCTCAAGTTGCAATTTTAGCTTTAGGAGCCATTAGAAAAGTAGCAGCTGTAATTGAAACTCCAGAAGGTGATTTTATAGGAATCAGACAAAAAATGTTTGTATCACATTCTTATGATCACAGAGTTGTAAATGGTGCATTAGGGGGGATGTTTATAAATACTCTTAAAGATATTTTAGAAGCTTGGGATCCTAACCAAGATTTTTAAATTTTCTGATAATTATAAAGAAAAAACGTTTGGAAATTCCAAGCGTTTTTTCTTTTAATCGATATATTTGTAAATATAAAAATTAGTATAAATTATAAAAATCAAAGAATGAAAAAATTGTTAGTTTTATTATTAGTTGTAACGTCTACAATTAGTTTTGCTCAAGAAAGCGTTTTGTTAAGGTTGAATTATGCAAAAGGTGATGAATTTAAAGCAGAAATGAAAATGTCTCAAGAAATGGGCACCATGATGTCTATGGGGATGAGCATAGATATGAGTATGAGTGTAGTTGATGTTACAGATGATACGAACATTAGCGAAATGAAGATTACTAAGATGACAATGGATATGTTACAAGCAGGTAACGTTATGAGTTTCGATTCTACCAAAAGTGATGATGAATTAGATGAGATGGGTAAAATGATGAAAGCTCAAATGTCACCAATGTTATCATCTGTTATTACATCAAAAGGAAATAACTTAGGAGAGGTTCTAGAAGTGAAAGCCGAACCAAATGTTCCTGGAATGGATGATTTTACGAGTCAAACAAATGTTGTTTATCCTAAAGAAGCTATAAAAGTTGGTTCTACTTGGACATTTCAAAAAGATCAAAAAGGAATGATTTTAGATTTTGTTTATACAGTAAAAGCTATTTTGAAGGATAAAGTTGAACTAGATATTACAGGTACATCTTCTGGGTTAGCAACTGGAGATATTACAGGAACTATGAATATAGATAGAGCATCTGGAATTCCTCTAACATCAAATATAGATATGTCACTTACGCTTCAAGGTCAAAAAATGAATTCGAAAGTTTCTATGACAATGACTAAAATGTAGGTATATACTTTCAATTAAAATAACAAGCCCTAAGAATTGATTTCTTGGGGCTTTTTTTGTTTGAGAATTTGAGAAAATAGAAAGTTTATTTTATTTTTTAGAATACAACCACCAATTCATATCTCGGGTTAGTTTATAACCTATTTTTTCATACAGCCTAATTGCAGGGTTACCTTTGGTTGTATGTAAAATGGGAAGTTTTTTTTCTTTTAAAATTTCGTTAGTAGTGTAAGAAACTAATTGTTTGGCTAATCCTTTTTTTGTGTAATCTGGATGTGTTACAACTCCGCTAATCTCAATAAAATTATCAGTTTGCATTCGCTGCCCTGTTATGGAAACAAGTTTATCGTCTTTAAATATCCCATAATATTTTCCCATGTAATAACCTCCTTTTTTATAGAATCCAGGCATTACTAACCAGATTAAGTCATAGATTTCATCAATATATTCTTCTGTTAATAAAACTATATTTTCTGTGATATCAATCTCATTAAATCGGTCTAAAACCATTTGACAACCATTAATTTTTTTCTCTAAAATTAAATTAGTATCATCAATTATAGGTACTTGATTTTCTGATACCATAAAGAATCTATCAACAATTTTTGAATATTCATTCATAGCATTAGCCGTTTTTGTTTCATCAAAAAAAGCACCGAATATAGAGGTTTCAGGATTGTAAAATTGCACTCCATCAAATTCAATTAAAAACGTATTATGAGTTTCATTTAGTGAGTACCAAACAGGGTTTTTAAGTTTTTCTTCTAAGGTTTTCATCTATAATAAATATATAAAAAAAGCTCGCAGATAGCGAGCTTTTATATAAAAATAATTTGTACAACTTATGCTAACATGGTAACAGGGTTTTCAATAAACGTTTTTAAAGTTTGTAAAAACTGAGCACCAACAGCGCCATCTACCGTTCTGTGATCGCAAGTTAAAGTTAATTTCATTGTATTTCCAACAACTATTTGTCCATTTTTAACAACTGGTTTTTCAACAATTGCACCTACAGATAATATAGCAGAGTTAGGTTGATTGATAATAGAATTAAAATTCTCAATACCAAACATTCCTAAGTTAGAAACCGTAAAAGTACTTCCTTGCATATCTGCAGGAGCTATTTTCTTATTTCTAGCCTTACCAGCTAAATCTCTTACTGCGGCTCCAATTTGGCTTAAACCTAATTGATCTGTGTGTTTGATAACAGGCACTAATAAACCGTCTTCTACAGCAACAGCAACGCCAACATGAATATGACTATGATACACTGTATTTGTTTCTGTCCAAGAAGTGTTTACTTGTGGATGTTTTTTCAATGCCATTGCACATGCTTTCACAACCATATCATTAAAAGATACTTTAGTGTCTGGAATTGCATTAATGATGCTTCTAGATGCCATTGCATTGTCCATGTCAACTTCAATATTTAAACTGAAATCAGGAGCAGAAAATTTAGAATTACCTAAAGATTTCGCAATTGCTTTACGCATTTGAGAATTTTTAACTTCTTCAGATTTTTCTTCGCCGGCAGCAACAAATGTGTTAGCAGCAGGTTTAGCCGCTTCTACAGGTTTAGCAGCAGGAGTAAAGTTTTCGATATCTTTTTTAATAATTCTTCCGTTTTCTCCAGAACCATTTACATCTGCCAAATTAATTCCTTTATCAGAAGCAATTTTTTTAGCCAAAGGAGATGCAAAAATACGTCCTCCAGAATTATTTGTAGTTGCAGTAGTAGTTTCAACAACAGCTTCTACTTTTTTCTCTTCTTTGTTTTCAGCCGGAGCAGCTTTTTCTGCTGGCTTAGCAGCAGCTGTGCCACCACCATTTATAATAGAAGAAACATCGGCTCCTTCTGGGCCTATGATAGTTAATAAACTATCTACAGGTGCAGTTTCACCTTCTTGAACACCAATGTATAAAATGGTTCCTTCATAGAAACATTCAAATTCCATTGTTGCCTTGTCAGTTTCAATTTCTGCTAAAATATCACCTTCTTCTACTTTATCACCAACTTTTTTAATCCAAGTAGCAACAGTACCATCTGTCATTGTATCACTTAAACGAGGCATAGTAATTACTTGCACTCCTTTAGGTATTTCGACTCCTACAGCTGCAGTTGTTTCTGTAACAACTTCTTCTTTAACTTCTTTTATGGCTTCTGTTTTTTCAGCTTTTGCATTTCCGCCAATCAAAGTAGAAATATCTTCACCTTCTTCACCAATAATCGCCAATAAAGTATCAACAAGAGAAGTTTCTCCTTCTTGAATTCCTATATATAATAAAGTTCCTTCATGAAAAGATTCAAACTCCATCGTCGCTTTATCAGTTTCAATTTCAGCTAATATGTCACCTTCTTCAACTTTATCTCCAACACTCTTTAACCATTTTGCCACAACACCTTCTTCCATGGTGTCGCTTAATCTCGGCATATTTATAACTGTAGCCATATCTTAACTTATAAAAGGATAATCTTTTTGTTCATAAACCATATCATACATCTGTTGAGGTTCTGGGTATGGAGAATCTTCTGCGAATTTCTCACATTCTTTCACCATTCTCTTTACTTCTTTGTTTATTTCTTCTATTTCTTCATCCGTTGCGTAATTTTTTTCTTTAATTACGTCTAAAACTTGAGTAATAGGGTCTATTTTTTTGTACTCTTCAACTTCGTCTTTTGTTCTGTAGTGTTGCGCATCAGACATTGAGTGACCTCTATATCTGTATGTTTTCATTTCTAAGAAAGTTGGTCCATCTCCACGTCTAGCTCTTTGTATAGCTTCATCAACTGCTTCGGCAACTTTTATCGGGTTCATTGCATCTACAGGTCCACAAGGCATTTCATAACCTAAACCAAGTTTCCAGATATCTTCATGGTTTGCTGTTCTGTTTACAGAAGTTCCCATTGCATATCCATTGTTTTCAACAATAAAAATTACGGGTAATTTCCATAACATGGCCATATTAAACGCTTCATGTAAAGAACCTTGTCTTGCTGCACCATCACCAAAACATGTTAAAGTAACAGCGTCACTTCCTTTGTATTTGTCTGCAAATGCTAAACCAGCACCTAACGGAATTTGTCCTCCAACAATACCATGACCACCATAAAAACGAAATTCTTTAGAGAAAATATGCATAGAGCCTCCCATACCTTTTGAAGTACCGGTTACTTTACCATACATTTCAGCCATAACACGTTTAGGATCTTCTCCCATACCAATTGGTTGTACGTGATTTCTGTATGCTGTAATCATTTTATCTTTCGATAAATCCATTGCATGCAATGCTCCTGCAAGAATAGCTTCTTGACCATTATACAAGTGTAAGAATCCTCTTACTTTTTGTTGAATGTAAACTGATGCTAATTTGTCTTCGAACTTACGCCAGAAAAGCATGTCTTTGTACCAATCTAGATAGGTTTGTTTGGTGATTTTTTTCATTCTTAGGAATTGTTGTTTGTTTAATCGTTTAAGCAGATGATATTTTCTATAATCCGAAGTACAAAAATAGCTGTTTTTTAAGGAATAAAAAAATTAGAGTTTTTTAAATTAGCGAAAACGATTTCGTTAACTATTTATTTGTCTTTTGCTATGATTATAGTAGCTTTTGCATCGGTTGCTAAATTCCATTCATTAGATGAAATTAGCTCACCTGCATCATTATAGACTTTAAAAGCTGCGGTATTTGGCCCAGAAGTTCCTTGATTTAAAGCTTTAAATGCAATTTTATTTAGACCAACATCTAAAGGGATATTAAATTTTTGATAATTACTAGTTAATATAATATTATGAACAACAGGAATATCATTTACAAAAATGGTAATTCTATCTCCATCAGGATATTGAAAATCTCTACAAATGATATTTACACTTTTAGAATCTGTTCTAAAACTTCCAAGATCTTGATCTATTTTTGGAATTAAATACTGACCATTAATTTTTTGGAATGATTTTAAGAAATGTTCTTCATTTATTTTTTCTTGAGTTAGAATGCCTTTGTTTTTTAAATCGTCTTCTTTTTGTTTTTCTTTTAGCTTCTTATTTTCTTCGTCAAAAGCTTTTTTAAATCCATCAGAACCATCTAAATCTATAGCTTTTGGTTGTGAAACCTCTTTAGAGTTTTTTAAAACAATAGATTTTATTTTACCTTTTTCTTTGTCACCATTATTACTATCTAATTGTGCAAACAAAGTTGTGCTAAAGAGAACACCGAACAAAAAAAAGAATGATTTTATAAATGATTTCATTGATATATAATTTTCTGTCATAATTATACAAATATAATGCCGTAAACTTTTGGAGCTGTTTATAAACTGTTAAAAATTAGCCTTTAATAGGAAAGTTAAAATAAGTACTTGGAAAAGGTTCGTTTCTTAACGTAAAATGCCACCACTCATTTTCATAGGGTCTAAAGTTATTTTCTAACATTATTTTGCGTAAAAATAATCTGTTTTCTTTTTGATTTTCTGATATGTTTTTATGAAATGGATGAGATTCAATTCCAAAGAAATCATATGGACTGCCCATGTCTAACTCTTTACCCGTTTTTAGGTCTATAATTGTTAAATCTACAGTGCTGCCTCTTGTATGACCAGATTTTGATGCAATATATCCTCTTTCAAATAATTCTGATTTTGGCACTTCTGGATAATATTCTTGTTTTTTTAAGGTGTCGTTTAAAATTCTAGCCCATTTTACAAAATGATCAACAGCTTGTTGAGGTCTATAGGCATCATATATTTTAAGACTTAATCCTTTTTTAGATAATTCTATTTGAACTTTGTGTAAAGCATCCGCAGTTTCTTTGGTCACAATTACACAGTTTTCATGATAGCCTTCAATCGTTTTGCCAATAAAGTTATTGCTAGATAAATATCTTAATTCAGATTTAATTGTAGGATCAATTTCTGATAAAAAGACAAAACCTTTTGGCATTTGTTGCGCGTGTAAAGAAAAGCCTACACAAAAAGTGAATATTAAAATTAATTTTTTCATACTTCAAAAATACAAAATAGATTTTATCCAAATTAAATTAGAAAATTCTTTATTTTTGTGCTTTATGGAAGAACTTACTTTAACAACGCCAGCGCTTTTGTTTTCTGCAATATCACTAATAATGCTTGCTTATACAAATCGCTTTTTAGCATATGCATCTGTTATCAGAAATTTACATGGTAAATATTTAGAAAGTAAAGATGCATCATTATTAAGACAGATAAAAAATTTAAAATTGCGCTTAAGTTTAACAAAATGGATGCAAATTTTTGGAATTTCTAGTCTTCTTTTTTGTGTATTAACAATGTTTATAATTTATATTGATTATCATACTATTGCAGAGTATGTATTTGGTATTGCTTTAATATTACTAATTATTTCTTTGGCACTTTTAATAAAAGAAATACATATTTCTAATGAAGCTTTAAAACATCATATTGCTGATATTGAAGAGCATTTAGAGAAAAAATAATAGGATTTGGGTTTTACTTCATTCTAACTAAAGGATGATTTAAACCACCAACTTCATTTTTAATAACTTCAAACTTGTCTATACTTTCAAAAAGTTTGGTTAGGTTTTTAAAACCATAACTTCTTGGGTCAAAACTTGGATCAATTTTTCTGATATTTAAACCTAACGTAGAAATATGTGCTTTGTCTTCTTCATTTAAAGAAATGTCAAAAGCTTTATCAATTGTTTTAGAATCTTCTTCGGATAATTTAATCTTTTTGGCAACTGCTTTTACCTTTTTAGTTGGCGTTTGTTTTTTTGATTTAGGTGTTTTTGTTTCATTTTCTACGGCATCTTCTATTTCTTCGATCTCATCCGATTTTAAATTTTCTGTATAGGTAAAAACCTCGCATGATTTTACAAAAGCAGTTGGTGTTTTTTTCTCTCCAATACCCATTACAAACAGGCCTTCCTCTCTAATTCTTTTAGCTAAACCTGTATAATCACTATCGCTAGATACAATACAAAAACCTTCTGTATTTTTTCCATGAAGAATATCCATAGCATCAATTATAAGCGATCCATCCGTAGAATTTTTACCCGTTGTGTAAGAGAATTTTTGAATAGGACTTATAGAATGTTGGTTGATAATTGCTTTCCAACTATTCATTTGTTGTGAGGTCCAATCGCCATAAATTCTTCTGATAGTTGCTTTACCATATTTAGAAACTTCTTCAATAATTTCTTTTATTAGTTTAGGTTGTGCATTGTCTCCGTCTATAAGTACAGAAATATTAAATCTATTTTCCATGGATGTATAATAAGTTTTTAAAAAAATAATAAGGTGATAAAAGCAACTGTTAATGAGATATCAACATTGGTAGCTAATTTAAATAAAATTAAATTGGTAACAAATTAAAAGGTATGCTAATATTGTTTCTAAATCGTTTAAAGTAAGTTGATAAATCAATAAAACGAGTGTTTTTTTTCCTTTTTTAAAACGAGTATTTTACTTCAAATTTGTAAAAATAACTAATGACCAAAGTAGTTCGCTATTCCGCTTAATATACTTTGTACAGCATAAGAAGCCAAAATTAAGCCCATAATTTTACTAATAACGGTAATTCCGTAATTTCCAATTTTATCTTGTAATTTATTTGCAGTGAGTAAAATTAAACAAGTAATTCCTATCACTAATAAAACAAGTAAGGTTGTAATTGTTTGTTGCTGAATTGAATATAAATGATTATCTGTTAATAAAACTACAGCCATAATTGCACCTGGAGATGCAATTGACGGAATTGCGATAGGGAAAACCGTTACGTGTTTATAGTCTGTAATTTTATTTTTTTCTTGTTCTGGTTTTCCATCACCAAAAATCATTGTTAAGGCAAAAAGAAAAAGGATGACACCGCCAGAAATTTGAAAAGCATCTAATGAAACAGACATTCCTTCTAAAATTAATTGGCCAATCACAATAAAAAAAAGAAGAATTAAAAAAGATATTGCCGAAGCTCTAATTGCAATTTTCCTTTTGTGAATTAAATCAAATTCTTTTGTAGCTTCTAGATAAACAGGTATGGATCCGATAGGCTATTACTGCAAAAATAAAAAATATTGAAGTTAAAATTTCAATCATAATTATTTAATTCTTTTAGCATATGTTGTGAAAGATAAACCTTGTTGTCCAATTGTAGAGCTCATAATTCCTTCAAATAAAGGTTCTGGACAGTTTTTAGGAATCTTCCATTCAAAAATAAAGTTAGAGCCTGTACCGCCAACAACATCAATTTCATCAATAATAATTTCTGTAGTTTCCATAGGAGCCAGATATATTGGAAAATCAAAATACGTTCGCACTAATTTTCCATGCGTATCATAATAAACAGCTTTTGTTATGTAAATAGAATCTGTATCGCTTGTATTACGCAAACTTGCCATGGCAGTTAAATTATGTGTTTTATGCTCAGACATGCTATAAATTTGTGAATAAATAGAAAGGTAAGATTTTCCATATTCTAGCGAATCTTTAGATTTTAAATTTGCTGTTCTTTTAGACCAGTTTTCTGGATTGATAGAACTTATTTCCTTCTGATTGTTGCAACTAAGAAGGAGTGAGGCAAATAGTAGATATATAAATTTTATTTTCATAGGATGCTCAATTTGTTTAGTTGAGTTTTAAATTTGTAACAACACTAAGATAATTTTTTAAGATGAGTTACAAGGTTCATAACCGATGGAAAGTTAAAATAAAAAAATTAAAGAGCTTGTTTTTAAAACGGTTTTAACAAAAAAAAGTAAGCGCCGTTTTATACAAAACGACGACTTACCAAGTAAACTAATAAAACCAAGTATTAGTAAAATATTAGAAGTTAGCTTTCTAATAAATTTTTATTCTGTAAAAGGCTGATGATTATAACTCAACACTCTTTTTAATTTCCATTCATTGTTTTCTAAAAGCCACAAATGAGTAAAATCTGCAATTCCTACTGTTTTCATTTCTCCATCAATCTTTTGTTGAAACGTATGTTTTCCTTTCTGAATTGCGCCATACAATTTGTTGTCCTTTTTCATTTCAAAAACTTCTAAAGATTCGCTAACCAGGCTTCTTTGGTTAACTCCAGGATCTGAACAAATATTATTTTTCATAGCCATTATAAATTCTTCTTTATTTTGAATGCCTCCAATATCATGATAGAATTCAAAGTTTTCTGATACAATTGGCGATAGCTTTTCTAGTTCGCATTTATTAAAAACTCTTTCAAAAATAATGCTGTCTTTCGATTTTAGAGTTTTATATAATTCTGAATTTTTATCCACTTGTGCCGAGCTCATCAAACTATATAAGAATATTGCAATTGCAAAAAGTGTTTTTAAAATGATGGATTCTTTAAAAGATGTTAAAAATGAGTTCATTGTTGGGTTGGTTTACGTTTATTTTTTACTTTATTCGGCAGAAACACTTCCACCAGAAGTTGTTGTTTTATTAATTTTTTTAGGGTTTCCTTTAAAATCAATATCTCCACCACTGGTAGCTTTACCATCCATTTTTTCTGATGCATACACATTAATATCTGCACCGCTTGTTACGATTGCAGTAACATTTTTGCTTTGTAATTTAAAAGCATCAATAGACGCACCGCTAGTTGCTTTAGAAATATGGGTATTAGAAATACCAGATATAGCAATGTCTGCACCGCTTGTGGCAACGGTTTCTATTGAATCTGCATCCACAGAAATATTGATTTCAGCACCACTTGTTGCGCTTACCGTTAAGTTTTTAACAGTAAGAGTTTCTTTAGTATAAACTTCAGCGCCACTGGTAGCAGCTACAACTTCAACTTCTTTTATGGTTACATATATTTTTCTTGCTTTTGCTTTCCAAATATTTTTTTCTGAATAAATGGTTAACACGCCATCTTTAACTTCCGTTTTAATAAGTTCGTGTAAATTTTCATCTGCTTCAACTGTAATTTTGTTTTTTGAGCCTTGAGAAATATACAATTCTAAACCAGAACTTACTTTCATTGCAGTAAATGGTTCTTTTTTAGTTCTGTCTTCTATGGTTACATTTCTGTTTCCTGTTGCACTGTTAAACATATTTGAGTTACAAGAGCTTAAAAGAGTTGCAACAAATAATACGATTAAAATTTTAAAGGTTGTAGTTTTCATCATCTTAGTTTTATATTAGTTTTCAAATTTATTTTAAAAGAAGCCTAAAAAATAAGTTTTTATACCGAGTTGTTCATTTTTTAGGCTTAATTGTCTTTTAAAGTGTTTCTTCTAATTGATTGCTTACTTTTTTTATGATTTTCTCTTTAATCACTTCTTTTATTTCGCTCATATCATCGGTACAATCTGTACATTTTAAAGTGCTTTCTGTAACTTTAAAATGATGATTTACCATGTCTTTGTCATAAATATCGCCTTCATTATCTACATCATTTAAAAAGTGTTTTGTAGAGTTATCAAAATATACAAAAGCATTTTCTGAAACATATATGGTGATATTTATTTCTTCATCCTTCCACATATTTTTATATGCTGATAAAAAGTACGCATCTAACACAATTGTTTTGTTAACAACTTCGTATTTGTACTGCATGTTTTTGGCATTTTCACTTGCATTTCTTTTGTTGTTTCCTCTAGATTCTTTTTGAATAATAACATAGCTTTCATCCGTAGCACTTCTTTTTACATCTACTTTTATGTAGTTAGAATAGGTCATCATTTTACCATCTATTTGCACTTCTTCTTGCGATGAATCTCTTCTTAAATTATGACGATAAAAAATGGTGTCATCATTAATCATTTTTATTTTTAAAGTATCATTTTTAACAATATTTAAAGTATTATTTTCGGTAGATTGTCCATAAGTAGAGTACGAAGATCCATATTCTAAACCTGTAAAAATCAATGTTAATAAGGCTGCGATCCAAATACCTAAAAGAGTTAAAGATGCTGGTTTGCTAAGTTTTCTTACACTGCTTGATAAAATTCGTAAGCCTAAAATAAATAAGCTTAAAAACGGAATTCCGATTAACAAAAAGCCACTTAAAGTAAGCAACCATTTCGGAATTATAGAGTCATAGAAAAACGGTGGATATTGTAAAAACTCACCATCAACATGTAACCATTCTAAACTACCAATAGAAAACCCTCCAATAATTAGAGATAAAATAACAGCTGCAGAAACAAATATGATAATTATCCCAATGAACTTACCAATTACTTTAAAAATGGCAAGAATAATTTTTCCTACAGTTTCTAATAAATCTTGTAATCCGTTATTTTTTTTTGTCTTTGATGAAAAAGTTTGATTCATTTTTTCTGAAAACTCGCTTGCGCCATCTTTTATTTTTTCGGATGCTTTGTTTGCAAATTCTGATACATTTTCAGAGACATTATGAAATTCTTTTCTGATTTTTTTCTCAATATTATCGATGTTTACTGGTTCGCCTTCCATTTGTAATTTTTCTGCCGTAGTCTTAGCTTCTGGCAATAAAATCCAAAGAATTATGTAAATTAAAACTCCAAAACCAGCTCCAAAAAACAAGGCTAATAATCCTAAACGTACCCAAATAGTATCTATATCAAAATAATGCGCAATTCCAGAAGCAACTCCACCTAAAAATTTATCATCGCCATCTCTAAATAATTTTTTTCCAGAAGTGCTATTTCTAGTATAAGAATAAGAAGATTCGTTATAAGATTCATCTGTTTCTGCATAATCTTCTGGTTGCCCCATTATTTTAATAACATCATCAATATCACTTTCATTAACAACTTGTCTGGCGTCTGTGATTTTTTCTGATAAAAGCTCACTAATTCGTGCTTCTATATCGGCAATAATTTCGTTTTTTCCTTGCGGATCATCGCTTAAAGATCTAGCAATAGATTCTAGATATCTTCTTAATTTCTGATAGGCTACTTCATCAATGTGGAAGAAAAATCCGCCTAAATTTATATTGATTGTCTTATTCATTTGTAGTTGATTTTTTACTAGTTACTTGGTGAACTGAATTTACTAAATTATGCCATGTTTTGTCTAATTCTTTTAAAAACATGCCTCCGTTTTCTGTTAATACGTAATATTTTCTTGGTGGTCCTGAGGTTGATTCTTCCCAACGATACGTTAATAAACCTGCGTTTTTTAAACGAGTTAGTAACGGATAAATGGTTCCTTCAACCACAATCATCTCTGCACTTTTTAAGCTCGATAGAATTTCAGAAGTATATGCATCACCATTTTTTAAGATGGCTAAAATGCAGAATTCTAAAACACCTTTTCGCATTTGTGCTTTTGTGTTTTCAATCTTCATGTATGTGGTTTTTATTTTATAAATTTTATAGTAAAAGGGTATTTGTAATTTTCGCCTTCTCTAGCTTTTTTTGATGCAATAATGACTAATGCAATTCCTATAATGTAAATGATTCCTGTAATCGATCCGAGGCCAATAAATCCAAAAATAGGATCAAAATCAAAGTCATAATTGAAGCTGTTATCATTCCAAAAATTATGACTATTTCTAAAAATAGCTCCTAATGCAAAAGGAATAAAAGTTAAGGTTAAAAGAAAAACATAAAGTGTATAGCTAATATTAAAGTTTACAGCCTCTTTGCCATGTTCGTCTAAAAAAGTACTTCTATCTTTTAAACTTTGCCATGCAATTAACGGGGTAATGATATTACCAAAAGGAAATATAAAACCTGCAAAAGCAGAAATGTGTATTAAAAAAGCATTGGTGTTTTCGTTGTTTTTTTTCATGACTAAAAGTTTGTTATAATACTTGCTTATGCAAATATATATCCTAAAGAAGGTATTGTGCAATGCATAGTACTAAAATT
>JANQTQ010000028.1 GCA_030731625.1 Polaribacter sp.
ACAACTTATTTAACTGATAAACAAGTGTTTATTTGCTTCTGAAAGTGCCTAAATATTTCATAAAAAAAAACTCGAAGTTTATACTTCGAGTTTTTTTGTAAATATTAAATGTGATTAAGCAAATAATTGATCAATTTTTTCTTTTTCTTCTTCCGCTAAAGCAGCATCTACTAATATACGACCACTATGTTCGTCTATCGTAATTTTCTTTCTATTTGCGATCTCTAATTGAACTTGTGGTGGAATTGTAAAATAAGATCCTCCAGAAGCTCCACGCTCAATAGCAACAACAGCCAAACCATTTTTTACTTTAGTTCTAATTCTGTTATAAGCAGAAAGTAAATGATCGTCTATAGATTCAGAAAACTCAATAGATTTTTCAGACAAAAGCTTTTCTTCTTTTTCTGTTTCTTTTAAGATCGCATTTAGCTCAGATTTTTTATGACCTAAATGTTTTTCTTGCTTCGCCATTTTTTCTTTGGTAGCATCAATTACCTCGTTTTTTTGTGCAATTTTAGCTCTATATTCTAAGATTCTTTTTTCTGCTAATTGAATTTCTAGATCTTGATATTCAATTTCTTTAGATAATGAATCAAACTCTCTGTTATTTCTAACTTTCTTTTGCTGTTCATCATATTTTTTCATTAAACTTTTAGATTCGTCTATCGCTAACTTTTTGTTATTGATGTCAGTTTCTAAATTAGTAAGATCTTTAGATAAATTAGAAATTCTAGTGTTTAATCCAGCAACTTCATCTTCTAAATCTTCAACTTCTAAAGGTAATTCTCCTCTAACGTTTCTAATTTCGTCAATTCTAGAGTCAATTAATTGTAAATCATATAATGCTCTTAATTTTTCTTCAATCGAAACTTCTTTCTTCTTTGCCATGATTATATATAATATATAGGATTTGTACTTTTTTCTGATAAAATGACTGCAAAATTACTAAATTTTTTTGTAAGATAATCTACTAAAAGGTTTTTTGTAAACTGTTCGCTTTCATAATGTCCAATATCTGCCAAAAGTATGGTGTTTTCTGCAGTAAAAAACTCATGATATTTAAAATCTGCGCTAACATAAGCATCTGCACCCGCTTTTTTAGCATCAGAAATTGCAAAACTTCCAGATCCGCCTAAAACAGCAACCTTTTTTATTTTTTTGTTGATAAAGTTAGAATGACGCACACAATTGGTTTTCATGGTTTTCTTTAAGAATAAAAGAAACTCTTTTTCATCCATTTCAGATGAAAGCTCACCAATCATTCCCATGCCAATATTCTGATGTACATTTTCTGTAGTTACAATTTCGTAGGCAATTTCTTCATAAGGATGATTTTCTTGTAGGGCTTTTAAAATTGCAGTTTCAATTTTGCGTTCATAAACTACAGAAATATTAGCTTCTTTTTCTGTATGGACTTCTCCTTTTTTACCAATAACAGGATTCGAATTTTCATTTCCTCTAAAAGTTCCATCACCTAAAACCGTAAAAGAGCAATTGTCATAATTACCAATATTTCCTGCTCCAGCGTTAAAAAGAGCTGTTTTTAAAGCCTCTGCATCTTTAACTGGCACATACGTGGTTAGTTTTTTTATGACCCCTTTTTTAGGGATTAAAATACGTGTGTTCTCTAAACCTAATACTTCACACATTTTTGCAGAAACTCCGTTTTTTGAATTGTCTAAAGCCGTATGAGTTGCATAAATAGCAATGTCATTTTTAATCGCTTTTAACACAACTCTTTCTACGTAATTAGTACCGTTTAATTTTTTTAATCCGCTAAAAATTATAGGGTGAAAACTAATAATTAAGTTGCAATTTTTAGCGATAGCCTCGTCTATAGTTTCCTCTAAAGTATCTAAAGTTACTAAAACACCTGTAACTTTTGTACTGTAATTGCCTACTAATAAACCAACATTGTCAAAATCTTCGGCATAATTTAAAGGTGCTAATTCTTCAATATAATTTGTGATGTCTTTAATGGTCATTTTAGAATGTATTGAAATTCAAAGTTAACATTTTTAATGTATTTTTACGCTAATGAAATTAGTTAGATTTTTATTGTTTCCGTTGGCTGTTTTATACGATTTGATTACAACAATTCGTAATATTTTATTTGATGTTAGTGTCTTAAAATCAACGTCATTTAAAATTCCAGTAATTGTTGTTGGCAATCTAAGTGTTGGCGGAACAGGTAAAACGCCGCAAATAGAATATTTAATTAGGTTGTTAAAAGGGCATCATAAAGTGGCTGTTTTAAGCAGAGGTTATAAACGTAAAACTAAAGGTTTTATTCTTTTAAAAGAAAGTCATACTGCGATGGATGTTGGAGATGAGCCATTGCAATATTTTAAAAAGTTTTCAAATATTGATGTTGCTGTAAATGAAAATAGGGTGGAAGGCATCAATAATTTAATTGCTCAAAAATCGCCCAAAGTAGTTTTATTAGATGATGCATTTCAACATAGAAAAGTAAAAGGTAGTTTTTATATTTTATTAACGAAATATGATGATTTATTTACAGCTGATTTTTTATTACCAACAGGAAATTTAAGAGAGAGTAGAAAAGGGGCAAAAAGAGCAGATGTAATTGTGGTTACAAAATGTCCTACTGAAATAAATACAATTGAAAAAGACTTCATAAAAAGTAAATTAAAGAAGTTTAATAAGAAAGTGTTTTTTACAACAATTTCTTATGCTGATAAAATTTCTGGAGATAAAGAAATTAGTTTAGACAACTTAAAGGAATTTGAGGTTTTATTACTAACCGGAATTGCAAATCCTGATCCTTTATTAAAATTTTTAAGTTTTCAAAATATACAGTATAGACATTTAAAGTATGGAGATCATCATCATTTTTCATCTAAGGATGTGGCCGATATTCAGCAAACTTTTACTAATTTAGCATCAGATAAAAAGTTAATCTTAACCACAGAAAAAGATTACACAAGACTAAAAAATAGGTTAGAAGAACTTTTTTATTTAGAAATTGAAACTCAATTTTTAGAAAATAAAAATATTTTTAATACTATTATAAAATCTCAGATACAATAAAACCGATGTTAAAACACCGGTTTTTTTTTGATTTTTGTTAGAAGTATTCTTTTTAAGAATACAATCTATAAGTAAGACACAATAAGTTGTAATAAGTCACTGTTTATATATTTTTAGTATTGGTATTATTTTTGATACTTTTGGATTAAGATTTTTAATTATGAAAAAAATAGTTTTCTCGTTTATCGTTTGCTTTTTATCATCACAACTTTATATTGCACAAATTAAAGTTTCTGAAGCTAAAGAACCTATAGAAGATACTGAGGTAAAATTAAATTGGATGCCAAGTTATAAAGAGGCATTAAAAACATCTAAAAAAGAAAAAAAACCTGTTTTGATATATTTCACAGGATCTGATTGGTGTGCTCCCTGTAAAACTTTGGATGAAAAGTTATTTCATACTTCTAAATTTAAAGCTTTAGCAGATAAAGGTTTAATTCTTTTAGAAGTAGATATTCCAAGAAGGGTAGATATTATTTCTGCAGACAAAATGAGAGATAATAAATCTATTCAAAAAAAATACAATGTTACATCATTTCCAACTTTAATGATTGTAAATCATAGAGGGAAAAAATTAGCAGAAAAAAAAGGATACATATTAGTTGAATATTATTATCCTTTTCTTCAATCAGAAATTGATGCTTATTAAGCATATTTAAATTTAAGAAAACGTATATTTATTTTTCAACTCTAAGGAGTCAACTCGAAGAAAATTATTTTTGGTAAAACCTATTTTTTGATTTCTTAAGTGGCTTTAGTTGACTTTAAATAAATATGTTGGATAGATCTTAAAGTTGGTTTTTGACCCTAAAAATGTTTCTCTATTACGCTTATTTACGTATTAATTTATGCGATAATTCTACTTCTTAAAGGGAAATTAATTCTCAATTTTTTCAAGTATCTTAATTGTTTAAATATTTAAATTCATTTTAAGCCAAAAAAAAACGAAGCACTTAGGCTTCGTTTTATATATTTTGTAAAATTATTTTATTTTTGATTTACTACTCTAAAAGTTGTTCTTCTATTTACAGAATGTTCAGCTTCAGAACATACCACACCATCAGAACATTTGTTTAATAATTTAGTTTCACCAAAACCTTTTGCATATAATTGACTTACATTGATTCCTTTAGAAATTAAATAATCTGTAACTGCTTTAGCTCTGTCATCAGATAATTTTTGATTATCACTTTTTGTACCTCTCATATCTGTATGAGACTCAATAAATACAGCAACACCATCATTTAATATAGGTAGTAATCTAGCATCAATAATTGCCTTAGCACCATCGTTTAATTCAGCGCTAGAGAAATCCCAATTTATTGGTAATGGAGTATTGTCTATTAATTTACAGTCTACTGATTTCCAAGAGGTTAGCCCTCCTTTTTTAACTAAAATTTGCTTAGTAATTGATCTAAATACTGCTGGTTCTATAATTTCTTCAGACCATGCATCTTTAACTAATATCGTTTTTGTGATCGTTTCATAAACTGGTTCCGTTTGTACAACTGTGGTTGTAGGTTTGTTAACCATAACTTTTCTCTTGTACGTTTTTCTTACTCCAGGAATAGCTGTTTTAACAATAGAAGCATCATTTACTAATTTTTCTACTGGCATTGTTTTAAATTCAGCTGGTAATGGTTTGTAACACCAATATCTACAGTCGTTTGGATCATCAGATTGACAGTCAGGCAATTTTTCACTCATTGACCAAGTTGCAGAAGCCGCTTTAATTTCTACAGTTTCAAATTCTTGATTAAAAGTTGCTTTTTGAACGTCTATTTTAGAACCATCTTCTTTTTCGTAATAAGTTACTTCTTGTGTACCCCAAACTGCAGGAACTAGTAAAATTTCTTCACCAGCTTCTTTAATCAATACTTTTTCTTGAATTGTTCTGTATTCTGCGGGATGTGCAATTATTGTTTTATATTCTGGAGCTACGGGAACGCTAATCGCTTCGTTTTTCCAAATATCAGGAGTTTTACATCGAACATAACATTTTCCTGGTTCTGGATTTTCTGGTAAATCTTGACCAAAAATTACAGTACTAAACGCTAAAAAAGCGAAACTAAATAGAATTTTTTTCATACTAGTAGACATTAACAAATACCTTTGTTTTAAGTAATTAACAATGTGCCAAATGTACTAAAAACATTTATAAAATTTAGAGAATTAAATATAAATTATAACTTATTATAATACAAGCTTTTAATAATACCATCCGAAAGACCAATTTTTGGAACGTATATTTTTGATGCCCCGCTCCATTTCATAGCAGAAATGTATATTTTTATTGCCGGTATGATAACATCTGCTCTATCAGGATTTAAACTTAACTCAGATATTCTATCTTGATAACTCATTTGTTTTAGAAACTGATACTGAGCATTTAAGTATATAAAAGAAATTGGTTTTCCTTCTAACCTTCCAGACATTTTAAATAGTTTATTAATATTTCCTCCAGAGCCTATTAAAGAAAGGTTTTTTAAACCGAGTGTATTTTTTTTAATCCATTTCTCAACATTTGAGAAAATCTCTTTATTTACAGCTTTTTTATTATTTAATAAACGAACTGTTCCCATTTTAAATGATTTCGAAGTTATTATTTTACCTTCAGAAAAAATAGTGAACTCTGTACTACCACCACCAACATCTACATACAAATAAGAATTATTACCTTCAATTAACTGATTTAAATCTGTTGAAGATATTATTGCAGCTTCTTCTTTACCACCAATTATATCAATCTTAACCCCTGTTTCCGTTAATATTTTATCAACTACTTCTAGTCCATTTTTGGCTTCTCTCATTGCTGATGTAGCACAAGCTTTGTAACGTTCTACATTGTGAACTTTCATTAATAATTTAAATGCTTCCATAGCATCAATCATTCTAGTAATATTTTGTTCACTAATAATTCCGCTAACAAAAGCATCTGCTCCTAAACGAATAGGTACGCGAACTAATGCAGATTTTTTAAATTGAGGTTCTTTTCCTTCGGCAACAATTATATTAGAAACTAACAGTCTAATTGCATTTGATCCAATATCTATTGCACCGTATTTTTTTATTTCTAACAAACCTTTTTATTTATGATTTTTTGGAAATTCAGTTAAAATTGTTTTACCTTTTTTAATATTTTTCCAATGTTTTTCTTCAAATTGTATACCTACAACTCCGCATGTTGGCACGTGTGCAAGAGGCTTATGGCCATATTTATTTACAAAAGTATTTATACCATGGTCATGACTAAAAATAATAGCAGTACTAAAACCATCATCTAATGCTTTTACTGTTTTTACCAAATAGCCATCACTAAAACTATAAAGTTGGCGTCTAATTTTTAAATTTGATAAGGCATACTCAAAATTTTCACAGAAAATAACAGCAGTATGCAAAGCTCTATTAGCGCTACTAGACATAAACACATCTGGTCTAGTAATTAGTTTAGACAGTGTTTTTGACATTAAATGTGCATCTTTAATACCGCGTTTCTTTAAAGGCCTATCAATATCTTCAATTCCTTCATATTCCCATGAAGATTTAGCATGTCTAACTATATATAGTGTTTTCATTCAATTATATTTGAGATTTTGTAAATATAAAAATTAAGGTGACAAACGGTCTATTTTCCAAGAAAAATCTTTCTCTAAATTGTATCTTATTCTGTCGTGCATTCTATTTGGTCTGCCTTGCCAAAATTCAATTGAAATAGGCTTTACTAAATATCCACCCCAATTTTTAGGTCTTGTAATCTCTTTTCCTTCAAATTTTTTTTCAAAGGATAAAAGGTTTTCATCCAATTCTTTTCTTGATGAAACTACCGAGCTTTGGTTTGAAGCCCATGCGCCTAATTTACTTCCGTCTGGTCTAGATTCAAAATATCCATCGGATAAGTTTTCTGCTAGTATTTCTGCTATCCCTTTGATGATAATTTGTTGTTCTAAAGCTGGCCAAAAAAAAGATAAACAAATATGATTGTTTTTAGCAATCGCTTTTCCTTTTTCTGAATCATAATTGGTATAAAAAATAAATCCTTCCCAAGTATATTTTTTTAAGAGTACCACTCTGTTTTTTGGGAATCCATCTAAACCAATAGTAGAAATAGTCATTGCGTTACTTTCATCAACTAAATCTGAATTATCTGCATTTAAAAACCAAGTTTGGAAGAGTTGCATCGGGTTTTCTGGACAAGTACTTTCTAGAAGCTCTTGTTTTTCATACGTTTTTCTATAATTACTTAAATCTTTTTGCATCTGTAGTATTATAAGTAGTAAAAATACGAATGTTTATTATTTATTTTACATAAAAAAAGAGGAAAGCTTTTAAACTTTCCTCTTTTAATCTTTATAAATTAAGTGTTGATTATCTAAAAATAATTTTAGATGTTCCGTAATTCACTTGAGTGCTATTTACTTTTAAGAATAAAACGCCTGGTTTTACTTTTACATTAAAATCAATTTCATTTTTACCAGTTGTTAATTGAACGTCAGAAACGTAGATTTCTTTTCCAGTAACATCGAATAAAGAAACAGTTGCTTTTGCATCTACTTTGCTGTACAATAATACATTTACATTTCCTTGAGAAGGATTTGGATATGCCATAAAGTTGTTTTCAAACTTTTCGATTTTAGCAATCGTTTGCTCTTCAACGGC
>JANQTQ010000029.1 GCA_030731625.1 Polaribacter sp.
ACTAACATTTTGAAAACCATTTTTAAATAAAATTGCAAAACTGAAATATCTATTAGAAAAACAACTTCACTTCCCCTCCTATACAATTAATAATAGTTTATAAAGTTTAAATTTCAAATAAGTTTACAGTAAATAAAAAACTTCAAAGCAATAAAAAAGGCTCATTAAATTTTAATGAGCCTTTTAAAAAATATTTTTTTATGCTATTTATTCAGTACCAAAAGCTACTTTTGATTCTGTTCTCCATTCGTTTACAGAAGCAATTGCATTGTTTTCGTAATTAATTTCTTTCAAAGAATCTTCAGACCAAATAAACCATTTTCCAACTTTCACACCGTTGTTGTAGAAAGCTATTTGGGTTTTATTTCCTTCATTATCAAAACAAATCCATTCTCCAGTAATTTTTTTATCTTTAAAAAAACCTTGAGTTTTAATAGAGCCATCTTCAAAATAATAAGTCGCCTTCACTAAGTCACCTTCTGCTTTATAAGTAGGTTTATTTTCTTGTGCATATCCTAAAGTTGCTATACTAAGTATAAAAATTGCGATTATATTTTTCATGATGATTTTATTTAAGGTTAACATTACGTTTACAAATATAATAATAAAATTACAATTACAAAACATTTTGGTAACATTAAATTAACATTGGAGGTAAAAAAATATTTTCCTTACTTTATTATAATTACATTTACATATTATAGTATTAATCTTTATAAATAATAAATATTATGGCAATAATGAAAGTTATTGAAGTATTAGCAAATTCAGAAAAAAGTTGGGAAGAAGCAACAAGAAAAGCGGTAAAACAAGCATCAGAATCAGTAAAAAACATAAAGTCTGTCTTTGTACAATCGCAAAGTGCGGTTGTTAATGGAGATGCTGTTACTGAATTTAGAGTAAACTTAAAAATTACCTTTGAAGTAAATTAAAAATACAAGTGCAACTAATATTTAAAGCGATTTACTATTTTTTATTAAATCGCTATTATTTATTACAAATATTCATTTATGTACATCATTCAAAATATTCTTATTGGTTTTGTAGCTCTTATACACATTTACATCGTCTACTTAGAAATGGTACTTTGGACGACCAAAAAGGGAATAAAAGCATTTGGCCTTAAAAACAAAGAATTCGCTGAGGATACTAAAGTTATGGCTGCGAACCAGGGTTTATATAATGGCTTTTTAGCTGCCGGTTTAATTTGGTCAATTATTTCTGATAAAATAGATGTTGCTGTGTTTTTTTTAATTTGTGTTTTTGTAGCAGGAATTTATGGCGCATATTCTACAAAGAAAAAGAGCATCTTATATATTCAATCTATACCAGCATTAATTACAATAATAATATTATTAAATTTTTAAACTATGAAAATAAAAAATCTTATGGTAGCTACTGCAACATTTATGCTGTTTGCAACCAACACATCTAGCCAAACAAACCCAAATTTTGAGTTTAAAAACAAAGTTAGAGAAGAAATTGGCTCGGTAAAAAAAGTTAATAAATTTGAAAACGAAGATTTAGAAAAAACAGCTCATGTAAGGTTTCTACATCAAGATTATAAAAAAGCATACATCAGTAAATCAACAGAGGTATATAATTTAAGATACAATATTTATACTGATGAAATGGAGTACGTGAATAATGAGAACATCTATAATTTAAATAAAAGTGAAAATAAAATTATTGACTTTTTCGAGATAAAAGCGTCATATGGAGTTTTTAATTTAGATGATAAATTAAATTATCTATTAATAAAAAATTCAGGAAAAAATTCTGTTTTGATAAAACAAATAGTTGAATTTGATGAAGGTAAAAAAGCGGTTTCTCAATTCGACGTTAAAATAGCTCCTAAATTTTATAGAAAAAAGGATCTAATTTATATTGCATTTAACAATACAACACTTAAAAGTGTCCCTAAAAAAAACAAATCTTTTTATAAATTATTTGAAGACAAAGCAACACTAATAAAAAAATACATGAGTAAACAAAAGCTGTCACATAAAAAAATAGATGATTTAGTTAAAATCATAACCTATTATAATTCACTATAATCTGTTAAGTTTAGATATCAACTTACATTTACCAACTAACATTATTGATAAAAATGGAACAGTACATTGAAACATTAAAAGACATCTTATTTTTATATGCACCAAAAGTTATTTAGGCTTTACTAATTCTAATCATAGGTTTATTTCTGATTAAATTCATTATAAAGTCTGCAAAGAAAATAATGGCTAAAGGTGGTTTAGACCTTACATTACAAAAATTTTTAGGAAACCTAGGCGGATGGATTCTAAAAATATTATTATTTATTGTAGTAATTTCTATGTTAGGTGTAGAAACTACTTCTTTTGCAGCAATACTTGCCGCTGCAGGTTTAGCTGTTGGTTTAGCGTTACAAGGTTCTTTAGCTAATTTTGCTGGCGGAGTTTTAATCATGATTTTTAAACCTTTTAAAATTGGCGATTTAATTGAAGCTCAAGGCCAAATTGGTGTTGTTAAAGAAATAGAAATTTTTACAACTAAATTAATTGGTTTATCAAACAAAGAAATTATTATTCCCAATGGAGTAATGTCTAACGGAACTATTTTAAATTACTCTACAGAAGGTACAAGACGTGTAGACTTAGTAATTGGGGTTTCTTATGATGCTGATATTAAAAAAACCAAAGAAGTACTAATGGAAGTATTAACTTCTCATCCAAGTGTATTACAAGATCCTGCTCCTGGAGTTACTGTTTTAGAATTAGCAGACAGTTCTGTAAATTTTGCTGTAAGACCTTGGTGTAACACTGCAGATTATTGGACTGTGTATTTTGACGTTACAGAAAATGTAAAATTAGCTTTAGACAAAGCAGGCATCGAAATACCTTATCCTCACAGAGTAAACGTTAATAAATAGGTTTTTTCTTCTTTTCTGGAATCACCACAAAATCTTTTAAATAAAAAGGTTCAAAATAAGCGACATTTTCTATGTCGCTTATTTGGTATTTATCATAAGATAATTGAGCCATTTCTTTTGCTGACGGAAATTTAGCATCCACAAAAATAGCATTTTGATGCGTTATAATTTCTTTACACTTCTGAGACCCATCACCCAAAAAATAAACTTTATGACTTTTTAAATATTCGGAAAAAGAATTTTCATCAATAATTTCTGCTTTAATTTCTCTTATTTTCTGATGATTATTGTTAAAAACAGCTGCATAAACTTCCATTCTTCTAGCATCTAACATTGGTATTATAAATCCTTCATCAATAGTTATAGAATGAGATAGAGAAGTTAATGTATCAATAGAAATTAAAGGCTTATCAAAAGCAAAACAAAGTCCTTTGGCAGCCGAAACTCCAATTCGTAAACCCGTATAAGAACCTGGACCTTTACTTACTGCAACAGCATCAATTTTATCTGTTGAAATATTTGCTTCTTTTAAGACATCTACAATAAATGGATGCAACACTTCTGCGTGAGAATAATTACCATTATTCAATTCTTTAATTGCTAAAATATCACCATTAGCAGCAATACTTACAGAACAATTTTTTGTGGCTGTTTCTATGTTTAAAATGATACTCAAAGTAAATAATGTTTTTGCAAAGATAAATTAAAAAGAAAACCTCACTAAAATTAGTGAGGTTTAGATGTACTATTTTATAATTTTTTATTCTAAAACTAATTCTCCAGAATAAAACTGTAATACTTTTGTTTTAAAAACATAATCGTATTTAGCACTAATTAATGTAGCTTCTGCATTTACCAAGCGATTTCTTACTTGATCAAAATCGAACTGGGTCATAGCACCTACGTTATAACGTTCTTGAGCGTTTTTAAAGGCTTCTTGTTGTGCTGACAAAGATATTGTTGCCGCTTCATAAGATTTTAAAGCTGATCTAACATCTAAAAAAGACTGCTCTATAGTTTGTTTTAAAGAAAGTTTTTGACTCTCTAATCTTGTTTCAGAAATTTCTTTGTTGATGATAGATTTTGCAACGCTATTTTTTGTTTGAAAACGATTAAAAATTGGAATGCTAACATTAAAACCAGCTCCATATCCAAAGTTATCACTAAACTGATCTACAATTTTGTCATTAGAAAATCCGTCAGGTAAATTTAAATTAAATCCATAATTTGTAGATAAACCTACAGAAGCTGTAATTGTTGGTAAAAAAGAAGCTTTTGTAATCGCTATTGCTAAGTCTGCATTTTCAATAGCTAATTTAGCGTTCGCAATTTCTGGCATTGTTTGTAAAGATTTATCATATACTGTTGATGAATTTTTATAAAATAAATCTGCAGAAGGTGTACCAACATCAATAGGCGAAATATCAAACTCAGAAGCATTTACTTGTAATAATTGTGCTAAATTTAAAATAGCTAAGTCTAAGGCATTTTCTTGTGCAATTACTGATTGTAAATTTGTTGCTGCCGTAGATTGTGTATTTAACAAATCGCCTTTAGGAATTACACCTGACTTAAATCTACTCTCAGATGCCTCTATTTGTTTTTTACTTATTTCATATTGAACTTGTGCTACGTTTAAGTTCTCTTTTGCGAATAGAATATTTAAATATCCATTAACAACAAATAAAGAAATATCGTTTTCTATTTTCTTTAAATCTAACAACCCAGACTCCACTCCTAATTGAGCCTGCTTATAAGTATTGGTATTTCTATATCCATTAAAAACAGTAATACCAGAACTTACATTTACAGAGCCTCCAAAAAATGTTGTGTTTACTCTATTTTGTGAAACAGGATCAAAACCAGTACCAAAGTTTAAATTACCACCAGTATTTGCATTTAAATTAGGTAAAAAATTACCTTTAGCAATATCTACATCTTTTTTAGCAAGTTCTAGACTTAATCTATTCTGTTGTATAGAAATATTCTTTTTTAAAGCCTCATCGACACATTCTTTGAGTGTCCATTTTTTTTGTGAAAAAGTACTTAGAGTTGTTATAAATGCTACTAATACTATCAGTTTAATTCTCAAAACGTATATATTTTATTGGTTATGTATTTCTATTAACTCAAAAGCAAAAAAAACTTTTGATAAGATATGTATAAGACGACTAAAAGTATAATTTGTTACAGCATATTAGCCTTATTGAAATGTTAATTTTTTTGCTTTTTTTTATACTTGTAAATTGAATAGAATAAAACACCTATCAACAAGTACGGAAAGATCATTAAATAAGCAATACCATCATTAACACCCTCGGCCATAGATTCATCGCCATTTTCTACAACAGCCTTACACATGGCACATTGAGCAAATATTGAAATTTGACTAAAAAAAGTCAATAAAACATAACTAACTACTATTTTTTTAAACATAATAAGGACTTATCATTAAATACACTATAACACCTGTAATAGCAACATACAACCACAAAGGAAACGTGATTTTTGCTATTTTTTTGTGTTCTGGAAAATTACCCAATTTAGCTCTCATAAAAGTTGTTAACACAAAAGGAATAATTATAATTGACAACACAATATGTGTAAATAAAATAAAATAATAAACGTACTTTATTGTTCCTTCTCCACCAAACTTAGTAGAATCGGACGTCATATGATACCCAATATACATCAACAAAAAAAGCAGTGAACAAAAAATTGCAAAAGTATTTAATTGCTCGTGTAATTTTTTATTCCCTTTTTTTATAGCAATAACTGCCGCTATCAAAACTACTGCTGTTAATCCATTGATTGTGGCATAAATTGGAGGTAAAAAAGTTAGTGGTTCTATATTAAAACCTAAATCTTTTAGATTAACCCGAAACAAAACCGCAACTGCGATTGGAATTACAACAGATAAAGCTGTAATTATTCTCTTATATCTTCTTTCTTTTACTGAATTACTCATTTAATAATAATTTTATATCCTCTTTTAATTCTTTTATTTGATCTGGAAAAGATTGTTCTTCTAATGCTCTATAAAACATAATAGGATTACCAAACTCATCTTTTCTAGAACGTATAAATCCGTTTTTATCTACTAAAGCAAATAAACCTGAATGTTCAAAACCAGCATGATCTTCATCTCCTTTTCCTGCATACAATTTAAAACCTTGGTTTGATAACGCATACACAACCTCTTCTGATTTACCTGTTAATAAATGCCAGTTTTTATGAGTTATTCCCGTTTTTTTAGCATACTCTTTTAAGATCTCTGGCGTATCAATGTCTGGAGTTATTGATATAGAAGCAATACCAAAATTTGGATTCCCAAAAAAAGAGTCTTGTATCGTTACCATTTTTTGGTTCATAATTGGACAGATTGACGGACAAGTTGAAAAGAAAAACTCAACTACAAATACTTTACCTTCATAGTCTTTATTCGTGATTTTTTTTCCTTCTTGATTGATAAATTCAAAATTTGGTACTTTATTAAACTTATGCAAACCGGTATCTTTAAAACGATTTACCACTTTTGGAACCGTATAAATACCAAATAATAAAATAATAAATGCAATACCTATGTAAGAATATTTTTTACTCATAACCCCACCTCTTTTCTATCTGCTTTATTTTTATTCTTGTCTTTAAACGCTGCATAATACTCATAATATAGTACTTTTACGTCATCTTTTAACTTTCCATTTAAAACAGAAACAGAATTCATATTATACCCATAAAGTTTACCACCTTTACTATCTGCATCAGTATTTCTACCTCTTAAATTTACATCCTTATCAATTAAAAAAACTTTAGAAGAAGCTAAATTAATAAGTGGTTCTTTATAAGAAAACGCATCATAAAAAGCTTCAATTTCTTCTTTAGAGCTTGCCATAAACACCCATTTTTGCATATCTGTAAAAGCACTAATTTCTTCTTTAAGTTGCGCTACCTCTATTTCTTTTCCGTTTGGATAAATTGCTAAAATCTGAAACTGCTTATAATCTGTAAAGGCTTTGTAAATTTTTTCGTTCAAATTAAAAAGTCCAGATTTATTTGCAGTAACATCATTCCCTAGAAAGCAAACTATTGTTACAAAATCTTTTAACTGTACCTTATGAGTAGCATCAATTTGAGAAACATCAATAAGATTTGCTTTTAAAACCGGCAACTTAGTAAAATTATTTTTGCCTGTAGAGAGTATAAGAAAACAGATCAATGGAAATATAAAAAGTAAGAACAGAACTACTCTTTTTTTTGTTAAGAATTTCATTTATCAAAAATTATTTTAAAACTGAATTTATTCGGTATAAAAAAAGGTGGTTAAAACCACCTCTTTAAATTTTAACTTACCATTGTACAAGTGGTGCTAATTTACTGTGTAGATAACCACCTTCTATTAAAAGTAAGGTTACTATATAACAGATTAGAAAAACTGCAGTCCAAACTACAGAACGTCTAAACCATTTCTTTTCTCCTTCCATATGCATGAAAGTCCATGTAATTCCATAAGCTTTTGCCAATGTTAAAATTATAAATAACCAGTTTAAAGGACTTGTTCCTAAAAAGCTTGATAAATATAATGACTCTGGTTTAAAAATACCAAAACCAACTTCAACAATAGTAATTAATGATAATAGTCCAAAAACTACCCAAATTCTTTTTACATTAGATTCGTGTGCGTGTGCCATCTTTTGTTATTATTTTATAATTAAACTAAGTAGAAGAATGTAAATACAAATAC
>JANQTQ010000030.1:0-6117 GCA_030731625.1 Polaribacter sp.
AAAACGCTGAATTTCTTCATTGGAAATAATAGGATTTGCCCCGCTTTTACTGGCTACTAACACTCCTACTGCACAAGCAAAATCTATTGCTTTTTGTGGATTTTCTCCTTTGATTAATTTACTAATTAAAGAACCTAAAAAAGAATCGCCAGAACCAACCGTATCAGCAACTTTAATTTTGTATCCACTATTGTAAAACAACTGATTATCATATACTAAAACCGCACCATGTTCACCTTTGGTAACGCAAATATGTTTTGTGTTTGTTTTTTCTGATATAAAGTACATATTTTGCTCTAAATTGTTAAATTTAGAACCTAAAAAAGCGGCAATTTCATACAATTCGTCATCGTTAAATTTGATAAAATCTGCTTTCTCCATCAATTGAAGTAAAACATCTTTATCATAAAAAGGTTTGCGTAAATTAACATCAAAAACATTATAATTTGCGAACTCTAATAACTGATAAAGTGTATTTTTAGAAACTTCATCTCTCGTTATTAGACTTCCAAAAACAAAAGCATCAGACTGTTTTACCACATCTGATGCTAATTTTGTAAACTGTATTTTGTCCCAAGCTTTTGGGTGATCAATCTTATAAGAAGCTGCTCCTTTTTCATTTAGAGTAACGGTTACAGAACCGGTTTCAAAATTGTTTAATACTTGAACATATTCTTTATTTATTTGGTGTTCTTGTAAATATTCTAAAATCAATTTCCCCAATTCATCATTACCAACAGCACTAATTATTGCAACTTCATTGTTAAAAGATTTTAAACGAGTTGCTACATTTAAAGGTGCGCCTCCTATTTTTTTATGAGTAGGAAAAACATCCCACAAAACTTCACCAAAACATATAATTTTAGACATACATAAATTTTAATAAATATTAGATTCAGAAGTTCTTTGACTAATAGAACTAGAAAAAATAGCTAGCATTCTTTTTGCAATACCTGTCCAACCAAAATTACGACGTGCAAAACGCGCTCCTTCTACAGACATTTCGTTTCTTAATTTTGGATATAAAAGAGGCATTGCCATCATAGCACCAAATTCAGTTGGCCTGTGTGGATCTGCAAATAAACCTTGATTTCCAAAATCAATTAAATCACATAAACCTCCATGAACCGTTATTACACTTGGCGTTCCACATGCCATTGCTTCAATAGCAACCATACCAAAAGGTTCGTATCTAGAAGGCATTGCAAAAACATTTGCAGATCTATATACATTTGCTAAATCTTCATCAGCAATATAATTTTTCCATTTTATTTTATCCATTACTCCAAGTTCTGATGCTAATTTTTTCAATGTTTCGATTCCGTCTTTATCTTGTTGAGAATCTCCACCAATACAAGCAACTAATCTGGCTTCCGGACATAAATTAAAAACAGTTGGTAACGCATGTATTAACAAATCGTACCCTTTATTATGGGCCATTCTTCCTAAAGCTAAAATATCTGTAGGTTTTATGTCATATTTTAATCGAATTTTATCATTTTCTTTTGATGGTACAGGAAAAAATCTATTTTCATCAATTCCAGGAGGAATCATGCTACAATTTTTAGAAAGCACGTCATATTGTGCAATTAGCAAATCTACCTGAGGAAGGGTTGTTGCAATTACAAAATTACACATCTGATACACAAAATATTCTTTTCTGATACGTTCTTTAAATCGATACGTTTTTTCCATTTCCTTTTCATCCATATCACTTCCCATAGAATGTTGTTTCCACCAACCTAAAGAATGTGGTGTATGCACGTGACAAATACCAAGTTCTTCTGCAATTTTTTGACCTGCCCAACCTGCATCCCAATAATGAGAATAAACAACATCTTATTTTTTATTTTCTTTTTTTATTGCCGCTAAAGTATTCGTGACAAACTTTTTTAAATGGTCATGCATGTCTTCTTTTCGGATGATTTTTTTTCCTCCAAAAGGAATTCTCCAAATATTATAATTCTCATTTACTTCATCATATTCTGGTTGGTCTTCAAATTGACGTGTAACTAAATCGACTCTTTTACCAAGCCTGCTAAATCTTTCTGCTAATTCTAAAACATATACTACTTGACCACCAGTATCTGGTTTTCCCAGTTCTGCATGTACTCCTACATATCCATGTAGAGAGATCATTAAGATTGATTTCATGGTTTTGGTTTTTAGTGTTACTTTTTAGTTTTTGTTATTTTTAAATCATTATAAGCTGAAATATATTGAGCTGCAGACCAAGCTTGATAGGCTTTACCCATAGGTTTGCCTGTAACTCCATGTGCCCATTCTGTAAATTCCCATTCTTCATTAATTCCTTCTTTATTTAATAAAGCTAGTTTGTGTAATTCTGCAATTGCGACATCTCTAAAACCTAATTTATTTACAAATTTTACCCAAAAACCACCAACAAAAGGCCAAATTCCTCCATTGTGATAATGATTAGGCAGGTTTAATAGATTAACGGTATAATAAGGTTTCCAATCTGGATCTCCAGGACTTACAACGGGATACACGTTTGCAACAGGAAAAGGGTCATTTGCACCAACACCTAGCATAAATCTAAACGTTTGATGTGCCTTTTCGGCATCGATTGTTCCATGTAAAAAGGCCAAAATGTTCCCTAAAATATCACAACGCCAGCTAAAATCGAAAGGTGTTGTTTGCGCAATTAAGTAGGAAGTATCACCTAAAGTAAATTGTTTTTCAGCAAAAGAAACCGATTGAAACAATTTTTGTTGCGTTGATGGACTAAAGTTTTGTACAATCTCTTTTTTGATGACTTGAGACCATCTAATATGTTCTCCTGCATCTTCATGGTTTCCTAACATTTCTAACATGCGACCGAAACAAACATTAGATCGATACCACAGAATTTCATCATATAAAATATTGTAACTTCTACCAAATAAATCTGTCCAATCTCCAGCTTCAGGAATCTCTAAAAGCGCATCATTATTACTATCATGTGCTCCTAACCATCTCATGGTTTCTTTAATATCACCAATATATTTTCTTAAAAATTGAATATCTTTAGTTACATTTATATACTCATAGAAAGCAATTACTACCCAAATACCACTATCAATAGAACAAATTCCACCAACACCAGAATAATCTGGCTCACTATCTTTTATCCTTACATTTGCAGGAATTTGACCATTTCTAGAAATATTTTCTAACAGCGTTATTAAGGTTTGTCTTTGGCACTGATGTATTTCTTCGTCATCAATTAAAGACAGCGAACCAATTACTGTAATTGCACCATCTCTAGCCCAAACACTATGATAATTTTCATCTGTACCATTGGGAATGTTATCTTTTATAGAACAGGCCGAAAAACCAAGTGGTGTAATATTTTTTTTCAGTGCTTCAATAGCTTTTAGATATCCTTCTTCAATTAGTGTAATTTTTTCATTATCATCTTCTAAAGCGATATTATCTAATTCTTTTTTGATAAAAAAATCTTCTGAATGATCTATATTTGTATCTACAAGTGCTTCTTTTGGTAAAATTTCATAGAAAATAAGACCCTCTATTACACCATCGCCTTTTTCTTTTTCTGTATGATATACTTTTTTATGTTTTGTATATAGATATAATTCATCATGCGCATTTGCAACCACAATTCCTGAAACATTTTTTAAATCAAACATTGCAGAATCATTACCACTATCACCGGCAACTAAAACCTGATTTGATTTTAAATCTAACCTTTTTAACAACCATCGTAACGCATTTCCTTTATTTGCCCATTTTGGTAAAACATCTAAAAACTTATCCCCAGAATAAACAATGTTTACATCCATATCTGCATCAAAGAATTTTTGCTCTATATTTTCTATAAGTTCGATACTTGCATTATGAAAAAAATAACTTCTCTTATAAGAATGTTGAAATTTACTTGGTTGATCACTTATTGGATGTTCTATTTTCTGGATAATATTTTCTACAGATTCAAGATTCCAACCATCATCTAAAACATCGTTAAACTCTTTTTCTATGGCGCCTTTTTTATAATTGTAGATATGCTGTACCAACTCCTGAAATAATATAATCTGGTTCAGGTAAAACCTTTGTTTCAATTAAATGTAAAACATCATCAATTAAACGACCTGTATTATATGTTAAAATTACCTCGTTATGGTCCTGATACTTTTCCCATATTTTTTTAAAGTTACTTTTAAATGTATGAAAGTCTATTAAAGTATTATCAATATCAAATGATACTAATTTTATTTTATTTTCATTTTTTAAGCTATTCATGGTCATTTTATTATATTTTTAAGATAAAATCATTAATAACACTGAATTTAATCAAAAATTAAAGAGCAGCCAAAACTTAGGTACTGTATCACAAATTGTAACCTCATTTTTATGATAGTGATAATTTTAACAATGAAAATATACCAAATAGAGAATGATAAAAATTATTTTGTTAATTAACCTTCCTACCAAAATTAAAGGATAAACATCTTTAAAACGAGTTTCTGTTAGCATCCTAAATTATGAAAGAAATCGAAGAAGTTCATTTTAAGAACGATATTGAAATCCCACTAATTAACTACAAAACAAGTTATTATAAGGTATCATTATGATTCAATAAGACAAAACAATAGTATTATTTTCAGTTATAATAGTAAAACTATTATATTTGAATATAAATACACTAATTATGAAAAATATACTATTAATTTGTTGCGTATTAATTATCAATTTATCTTTTGCACAAGAAGATCTGAATCTAACTTCAAAAAAGATATTTTATACTATTAGTGAAGAAAATAATTACATTTTAAATACTCATAATTTTTTCGCTTTAGAAAAACAGGAAGAAATACATGAATTAAATTCGATAAAAGCTATAAATAATTCTGAAGGAAAGTTTCCATTATATAGCCAAAAAACTCCAAATTTATTTGAAGTAACAGCGTATGTAAACCCCATAAACATTATAGAGCTTACCACTGTCAAAATAAATAAAAATAGCAATGATTTTATACACAACGTAATTGTAAAGATTTTACAGGATAAAAATATTGCAATTATTGATGACAAAAAAAATATAGAGGATTCTAAGAACAGTACTATAGAATCTATTCATAATTATGTAACTGAGATTAACAACTTAATTATTACGCATAAACTTTATGATAAAACTGAATTACAAGTAGGAAAAGATCTATATAGCTGCATGAATAAGATGCTAAAAACAGATATTGACAAAACATTACAAAACAGTTTAAACCTTTTTGTAATTAACTATTAATTTTTATAATTAAGGGTTGTTTTTTTTAATTTGATTGGTTGATAATTGGCACCTTACATTTTAAGGTGTCAATTTTTATTTTAAATCTGTACCTTTATAAAATGCAAAAAAAACCAGAATACTATTTTAAAAATGATACAGAATGGAGGTCTTGGCTGTTAGATAATCACTTAGTGTCAGAAGGTATTTACCTTATTTTTTATAAAGTAGATCACGAAAACGAATCGATGCGTTGGGAAGAAGCCGTAAAAGTAGCGCTTTGTTTTGGTTGGATAGATGCCACCGTTAAAAGTTTAGGAAACGGAAAACGAAGACAATATTTTTGCCCAAGAAACGAAAAAAGTGTTTGGAGCGCAGTGAATAAAAAACATATCAAGGCTTTAATTACTGATAAATTAATGCATCCAAAAGGTTTTGAAATTATTGAAACAGCAAAACAAAATGGTTCTTGGGCTGCTTTAGATGATGTTGAAAAAGGGATTATTCCAGAAGATTTACAAATTGCATTTGATGAAAATGAAATTGCATTTGATAATTACAAAAATTTTGCACCAAGCTATAGAAAGAGCTATTTGTATTGGTTAAATCAAGCAAAAAGAGAAGCTACAAGAACAAAAAGAATTACTGAAATTATTCAGTTATGTGTAGAAAATAAAAAATCTAGAGGAAACTGGTAGTTTTAATAAAAGACCTCACAGGTACTAAAACCTGTGAGGTCTGAGTATTTATTTATTAAAACCTTACAATCCACTCATAAAATTACCATAAGGATCTTTAAATTGTGTGCCTTCTGCAAATCTGTATTTACTTAGTTTTTTATATTCTACCAGTGCCCATAACACAAATTCTTTTAC
>JANQTQ010000030.1:6127-7618 GCA_030731625.1 Polaribacter sp.
TTTTTTTGTTTTAGGTTGATATTCATTCAATAAAATTTCTAAAGGAGCAATTTTATCCAGCAGACTTTTGTATGCTTCTTCTTTTAAATCATCTAAAATTTCAAAATCTGAATCTGTATTAAAAAACCAAGAAATTACATCATCATAAGGAGATTCTGCTGTTTGCTTCTCTAATTTTTTAATCTCAGGAAAATAAATTGGAAATAAACTTTTTATAGCATTCCCAATTAAACTTTTTGCAACAAAAGCGGCCCCTTCTTGCTCTCCTTCATATACCAACTCTACTTTACCTGTAATTGCTGGGATAATTCCGTCAAAATCACTTAATCTTAACGTGGTATTTTCATCACCAGAAATTAACAATCTTCTTTCTGCTGTACTTAATAAATTTTCAAAAGCGGTGATACTTAAACGTGCACTTACGCCACTTTTTGCATCTACAAATTCACTTTCTCTCGCTTCAAAAACAATTTGTTCTAATAGATCTTTTGCCAATTCTGGCACAAAAATAGTTTCTGTTTGACGTTTATCTAACTTCGCTTCTTGTTGTGTAATTATTTTTGCTGTTTCAATATCCTCTGGATAATGCGTCAAAATCTGTGACCCTATTCTGTCTTTTAAAGGTGTTACAATACTTCCTCTATTGGTATAATCTTCTGGATTTGCAGTAAATAAAAACTGCATATCTAAATTCAAACGCATTTTAAAACCACGAATTTGAATATCCCCTTCTTGTAAAATATTAAACAACGCTACTTGAATTCTTGCTTGTAAATCTGGTAATTCGTTAATTACAAAAATGCATCTATTTGCTCTTGGAATCATTCCATAATGTATAACTCTATCATCTGCATAACTCAATTTTAAATTGGCTGCTTTTATTGGGTCTACATCTCCAATAATATCTGCAACAGTAACATCTGGAGTTGCTAATTTTTCTGCAAAACGTTCTTCTCTATGTAACCAAAAAATGGGAGTATCATCGCCTTTTTCTTTGATGATTTCTTTAGCAAATCTTGAAATTGGGTTTAAAGGATCATCATTAATTTCTGAACCTTCCACAACAGGAATATATTCATCTAATAAATTGACCATCAATCTTGCCAAACGCGTTTTTGCTTGTCCTCTTAAACCCAATAAATTAATATTGTGTCTGCTTAAAATCGCTCTTTCTAATTCAGGAATTACTGTGTTTTCATAACCGTGAATTCCTTTAAAAACAGTTTCTTTACTCATCATTTTAACAATCAAATTTTCTCTCAATTCATCTTTAATTGATTTTGATTTGTATCCTGATTTTTTTAATTCTCCTAGTGTTTTAATATTAGTAATGTTCATAAGCTTATATTCCTATCCTTAATCCTTTCCAAGGGAAAGGAAACTGTTATGTTTATCTGTGAGTTACTATTAATTCTTTACTATTTTCTTTCCAATATATTTTATTAAACTTACTGTAAGTCTTCCCTTTAAAATCTTTTCCTTAATCCTTTC
>JANQTQ010000031.1 GCA_030731625.1 Polaribacter sp.
TTAATAAGCCTTTTCTTCCTTGATAAAAACTTTAAAAAAAGTTTGAGCTATTATTTTTATATCTAAAAAAAAGGACCAGTTTTCAATATAAAAAATATCTAATCTTACTCGGTTATTTATATCAGATTTTTTAATTACTTCGCCTCTGTATCCGCTAATTTGTGCCAATCCTGTAATACCAGGCTTTACAGAATTTCTAAGTAAATAGTTATCAACCTCATTTATATATTTTTTGGTATGAAGATTCATGTGAGGTCTAGGCCCAACAATACTCATATCACCTAATAAAACATTAAAAAATTGAGGAAACTCATCTAAACTAGATTTTCTTAAAAATGCCCCAACTTTGGTTATTCTAGTGTCATTTTTTGATGCAGAAACTTTATCTGCATCGTTATTAACTTTCATTGACCGCAGTTTATAACATAAAAATTGAGTTCCGTTTATACCTTCTCTTTTTTGTTTAAAAAACAATGGCCCTTTAGAATCAATCCTTATTATAATCCATAAAATTGGAAGCATCCAAGTTAAAATAAATACACAAACAAAGGCAGAGCAAACGATATCTAAGATTCTTTTAAGAACATGAGTTTCTATTTTTTCAAAAGGTAAGGGTTTGGGTTTTAAAATAGGAACAGTACCTAAATATTCTAACACATAATCTTTACTATAAATTGCATTATTTTCTGGCATTAATATTAAGTCCAAGTCTTTTTCTTCCGCAAACTGTCTAATTTTAATTAACATCTTTGAACTTATTTCTGAAGGATCACAATAAATTTCATCAATTTCAAGCTCTTCAATATATTTAAAACCCGTTTTTACATGCCCTAAATAATCATTGGAATCATAAATTTTAGGTGAAAAGAAGCCAATATAGCGATACCCAAAATCATTCTTTAAATGAAATAAGTTTTCAAGTCTTTTTGCTGATTTATAATCACCAAAGTAGACAACATTTCTATAATTATTACCTTCAGACCTATATCTTCTGCGTAAAAAATAAATTAGCACTTTAAAAATTGCAATTAGAATAAAAAATGACGAAAAAATTAAAAATTGATTTTCTATAATCTTACCCTCTTTAAAAACACTAAAATAACTTAAGTAAGCCAATGAAAATACAAAGAATTGAGACAGTAAAAGAGAGAATAGAATACTAACCTGAGTATACCTATGAACCTTATAATAACCCGTATAAACAGAAATAACCAACCAAGAAATGGTTATGTAAAGAAGAAAAGAAAGGTTAAGAAACTCGTTATCCGAAATAACAAAAACTACACTATTAATTACTAATAAATCTATTAAGATTATTAATAGCCTAATGAAAATGGATTTTTTATGTTTCAAATTTTATATTTTTTTCTTCTACTCAATAACAATGAAATTATTATGAAAAATATCATTCTAATTAATCTCCAAAGAAATATCAGTTTGATACAGAGTACTAATATGAGAATTATAAAGGGAAATAAAAAATAATCCTTAAAAATAATTGCCTCTTTTAGTGAAAATAATAAAATATAGAATAAAGAACGTAAGCCCTCTAAATCTTTTTCCACAAAATTTATTGTTTTTAAAAACCGTAGAGAATTAATTTTTAGATAAAAATTACAACCCCCACTTTAAAAAGTATTTAATTGCGGATGAAGTATGACGCATAAATAATTTTAAATCTTTTGCAGACCCTTGTTTTAAAACATGATGAATTACCTCTTCTGGATAATACAACTTTTTCTTACCTATTAGGTCTATTTTTCTACAGATATCTACATCTTCCATATATAAAAAGTAACGCTCATCAAAACCTTTTAATGTTACAAAATCTGCCGTTTTGTATAAGTGAAAACAACCTGTAAGGTATTCTGCATAAAATGCGCTCGTTAAATCTCTGTCTTTATATTGACCTTTTGATACTGTAGGATTAAATAATGACATAAAAATTGGAAACCTTCTAACTATAAGTTCTACTAAAAGAGGATATCTTCTACAAGAATATTGATGATTACCGTTTGGAAATAACACTTTTGGGGCAATCATTGAAAGGTTTTCGTCTTCATTTAATTGTGAAATTAAATTTGGAATAACCTTTTTCTCAAAATTAACATCGGGATTTAATATTAAATGAAAATTAGAATTATTTTTAATTCTATCTATAACTATATTGTGACCTGCACCAAAACCAATATTTTTTCCAACGGAAATATACTCAACTCCGTCTTGGTTAAAAATATTTTGAAAAAGCTTCTTTTTAGTGTTATCTATTAAGTAAAGCTTCTTTTTTAAAGGGACTCTTAAAAAAGAATTTATAGTACTTGTTAGCTCTTCTAAATTTTCATTAAATAGAACTATAGACGCTGTTATATCAAATTTCTCTACCATGTATCAATATGCCTTTTCATCTCCTTTGAAAGCGTTAAAAACTGTTTTAATAATTATTTTAATATCTAATAGAAAAGACCAATTTTCAATATAGAAGATATCCAATCGTACTCTGTTTTTAATATCTGATCTTTTTTGCACTTCACCTCGATAACCACTAATTTGGGCTAAACCTGTTATACCAGGTTTAACAATATGCCTTTTTAAATAGTCTTCAACTTCCTTTTGATATTCTAAAGATAAACTTTCAATGTGTGGCCTAGGACCAACTACACTCATATTACCAAGCAAAACATTAAAGAATTGAGGCAATTCATCCATACTTGTTTTTCTTAAAAAAGCACCAATTTTAGTGACTCTTTGATCGTTTTTGGTGGCATGCACTTTATGTGATAGATCATTAATCCTCATTGATCTAAATTTATAACAGATAAAATGATCACCATTTAAACCTTCTCTGTCTTGTTTAAAAATTAAGGGTCCTTTAGATTCTAATTTTACTAAAACCCAAAGAATAGGTATCAACCAAGAGAGAATAAAAAGGGATATGAATATAGAAAAGACAATATCAAATATCCTTTTAATGTAAAAATTTTCTGAAAACTCAAAAGGCAGTCTGTTTACATTTAAAACCATTAAAGCATCATCATAATACTCGATACTTTGGTTTTTTGAATACAATTCTATTGAATCTGGTATTAACTTTAATGTTATATTTTGTTCTGTAGCAAACTTACTTATTTTTTTTATTTGTTCTTTTGTTAAAATAGTTAATGAACAATAAATTTCGTCAACCTCATACTTCTTAGCATATTCAAAAACATCATCTAAAACACCTAAAAAATCTTTACTCTTATATTCTTTATTTGAAAAAAAACCAAGGTATTTATATCCTAAATTAGATTTACTTTTAAAAAGTTTTATAATATTTTTGGAAGATTGATCAAAACCTAAAACGATAGTTGTTCTTAGATTATTTCCAAATGCCCTATACCTCTTTAAAAGTAATAGCCAAAGTATCTTAATTATTGATATGCTACCTATTAAATATATTAAGACTAAAAACTGATTATCGATTACTTCCCCTTCTTTAAAAACACCAAAATAAGCAAAATAGCCCAATGTAAAAATAAAAAAATGTCTGACCAAAAGTGTCAAAACTCTTAAAACTCTTGTAAATCTAAAGACCTTATAAAAGCCTAACAAATAAGAAGAAATTACCCAAAAAACAGATATATAAACTAAAAAAAATAAATTTAAATATTCTGCATAATAAACAAAATAAAACACCAAATTAATGATTATCAAATCTATAATTAATTGCAAAGGTTTTATTAAGTAGGAGTATCTTTTTTTCAAGCTTTTTTTATTGTGGACGCAAATATAAGTTTTCTAATGATTTTATATTTTTATTTATTTGATAAAATTTTTCAAACTCACTTCTTGAATTTTCAGACATACTAGCTAGTACTTCTCTATTATTATTCAAATTCACTATACTATTTGCCATTATTTCAGCTTTTTGTTCAACTAAAAAACCATTATAATTATTTTTAACTAAATCTCTATTACCATCTACATTTGTTAATATACATGGCTTTTTTAAAGCTAAAGCTTCAATTACAGAATATGGTAAACCTTCATATCTTGATGAAGATATATAAAATAAACTATTCTTTAATATACCTAGACTCTCACTTCTTTCTAACCAAGGTATAAGTGTTATATTTTCTGAAAGTTTATTATCTAAAATAAACTTTTTAATCTTTTCTAAAGACGGAGAATAAAAGCCAACACCTAAAATAACCAAATGAATGCTTTTATAGTCTTCTTTTGCCATTAGAATAGCATTAATCATCAATTCTGTATTTTTCTGATAACAAGGCCTCCCAATACTGCAAATATAGTCCTTAGGAAGTGCATTTAAATATTTGCTAGATTTTGAAATTATGTCTTTTTCGATAGAGTTATTCCATAAAAAAACTTTTTTCTTATCAATTTTTAGGTCACATACAGCCCTATTATATTCTGAATTCGAGCAAGTAACAGTATGAGTCGATAAATACCCGAAACATTTTTCTATAAACTTTAATACAACTTTTTTCTTCCTAGATTCTGAACTCAAATAAGAATATGCATGTGGTGTATAAATTGTCTTTATATTTAGAACGCTCCCTACTAGTCTACCCAGAATACCTGCCTTTGCACTATGACAATGAATAACGTCTGGTCTAATTTTCTTTACCATTTTAATCATTTGAGAAAAGACAACTAAATCTTTAAAGAAACTAACTTCTCTTTCTAAGTTAAGATGGTATGATTTTATTTGATTTCCTAAATTGTCTAAAATTTCTATATTATTATCAGAATTATTTAAAATAATTTCATTCTGAAATTTATTAGGATCTATATATTTTGATAGTAATTGAATATAAACTCCAACACCAGCAACAGGTTTTGCTATGTGTAAAATTTTAATCATAAATAGGCATTTTAGACACGCTGTTTTTTTATTCTTTAAAATAGTTAGACTACATTTGAAAACGCAAAAATATTATAATGATTGTTATAAACGCAAGATTTCTTTCTCAAAAAACTACAGGTGTGCAAAGATATGCAATTGAAATATCTAATCGCTTACCTAAACATATCAATGGAATAAAAATAATTTTTGTTGCTCCAAAAGGAAATTTAATAAATAGAGATAAATTACCAAATTGTGAAATAAAGCAATTTGGACATTTTAAAGGTCACTTATGGGAACAAACAGATTTGGTGCATTTTTTAAAAAAAAACAACAATCCTATTCTTATTAATTTTGGAGGTATTGGTCCACTTTTTTACAAAAGAAAAATAACATATATACATGATTTAGCTTTTAAATATTTTCCTGAAACATTTTCTTATGCTTTTCAAAAAGCGTATAATAAATTTGTACCTATTTCGGCTAAAAACTCCATAAAAGTTATTACTGTTAGTAATTATGTAAAACAAGATATAGAAGAGAATTTAGGTATTAACAATGTGGAGGTGGTTTATTGCGCTCACACAGATCAATTCCAAAATTTAAACCTAAAAAGAGAAAAAATAATTTTAGCTGTTTCCTCTTTAGATCCTCGAAAAAATTTTAACCGTGTTATAAAAGCTTTTACTCAATTAAATTCAGACTATAAGCTTGTTTTTGTTGGCTCTAAATCAAAATCTTTTTCATCAGTTAATTTAGATGATGTCTCTGATCATAAAAATATAGTTTTTACTGGGTTTTTATCAGATAATGAACTTTTGGAGTTATACAACAAAGCCTCTATTTTTATTTATGCCTCTATTTTTGAAGGATTTGGAATCCCTCCTCTTGAAGCTCAAGCTTGCGGATGCCCATGTATAGTATCTAACAAAACCTCACTACCAGAAATATATAAAGATTCTGTTGAATATTGTGATCCATTTAAAGTTGAAAGCATTAAAGAAAAGCTAAATTTACTTATAAATAATAAAGAATTGAGAGAAAGCTTAAAGGCTAAAGGTTTTAAAAACATCGATCGTTTTAACTGGAATTTATCTGCTAATAAACTAATGTCTATTATAGAAAAGGAAATAGATTAAACTATTTTCTTACAGTATTAAAATAAAATAAACCTGTAAAAAAACCAAAAAAGAGCACACCATCAGATCTTTCTAAAAGATTTTCTGTAAAAAAAATTATGACCGTTAAAATTGAAAGGTAGAACAATAAATAATCTTCATTTTTTATTGATTTCTTAAAAAGATTAAAAATTAAAAGAAGGAATAGAGATAATCCCAAAAAACCAGAACTTATCCAAAAAAAAGCATATTGGTTATGTGTATTATAATCACGCCAAGTATAAACTTTAGCACCTATTTCTTTATTGTAACATTTATTCAGTTCAGCTTGTAAATCTCCAATTCCCACTCCAATAAAAGGAGACTCTTTAATCAATTTTAAATCGCAATAATATATACCATTTCTTACATTAGAAGAATTAAATTCAGAGGTTTTAGATGTCTTTTCCAGCAAACCTAACCCTGTGTTATAATATTCTTTTACACGAATTGAAAAAGGATTTTTAAAGCACAATGAAGCAATTATTACTGTACTGAATACTAGTCCAATTTTCACTAATTTTAATTTAGAATAGTTAGAAAAAAAGAATATAGTTACTGAACCTGAAATTAACAAAGCCATTATAGGCATTCTAGCAGAAATAAAATAAAGCCAACATATTAACACAATTATTGAAAATAAACACACAATTTTCAAGGTGCTTTTCTGAATTTTCTTGAACTCAGAAATAAGAAAGAAAACGGAAAAACTAATCCATAGACCTTGGTAAGTTGTATGAGTGTTTGAAATTTCAATAATAAAATTCCTAAATCTCCTTAATTTAATTTGATTAATTTTCTGATCATTAATTTCACTTAGAGCAGAAAACCCATTAGATTTAATTTCTTGCAAAGTAATATTATCAAAAAGAAAACTATAATTAAAAATAACATTTGCTATTTGATAAATAATTAAAATGAAAACTGATAAAACAAATAAATAGATAATATTAGAAATCTGTTTTTTACTAAAAAAATCTTTATTTAAATAAAAAATTAACGGAAATAATATAAAGGATAACATTTTTATCAAACTATCTATTCCGGTTTGAATATTATCGGAATAAATAAGAGAACACAATAATAATAAGTATGGAAGTATAAAAATCCAAATATCCTTGTTTAACCTAGTGCGTTTTTTAGAAAAAATAAATAAACCGAATAAACTCCATACAATTGTTATTACACTCCTCATACCAAAAGTAAGAAGAGGAAAACAACTTATTACGTATGTTAAAACTATAAAAAAATTAATAGTATTTTTATTTATCCTCATTAGCTTCTAATTCTGAAGAATTTTCTTTTATCGTTATAAATAGTAATGGAAAAAAAGCCAAAAAGACGATACTTTGCACTAAATTAACTAATAACCCACCTAAAAAAAATGAAATTAAAATAAATAAAAATTTATTTGTTTTCTTACTTTTTTCGTACATAAATAGTATCACAAGTGCAATACCAATAAACCCAGAAGAAAGTAATAAAAAGTACCAATAACTATCTATAGTTGCAATAAATCCTTGTCCTCTTGCTCCTGCACCTACATTCCCTATTTCCCCTCCAAATAAAATATTATAATCTACATCTACATTATTTCCCCAAAGGTAAAATCGATCGTATAGAGATGCCAAAGAAAAAATATCATATTTAGATAAATATAAAAAAGAAATTATTAAAACTGGAACTCCAATTTTAAATATTAATACTAATATTTTTAAATTCTTTTTTTTTGTAAAAAACTTTAAAAACTCATATACTAAAAAGACCAAATAAGCACTTCTAATAAAAGAAAAAAACAGAGGAAATAAAGCTAAATATTTTCGTTTTTTAAATCGATCATCTTGATCCATAAAAAGATATGTAAAAACACTAAAATAACCCACAGAGGCAGCATCTCCTATCAATGCTGGTGATCTCCAAAATTTATAAAAATTAGATATCTTAAATTTATATTCTGGATCAATACCCCATTGATATCTTCCTGTAATCATTTTCATATAATTTTCAGGCCCCATTGTGTTAGTAAGTATAATAAAGCCTGAATTAACTATTAATAATATGAAAATTAACTTTAATATTTTATTCCAATCAGAACGATTTATTTCAATTTGACTAAATATATAAACAAGAATAAATAAAAAATACACCTCCCTAAAAACTAAATATACCGATTCAATAGCATCCACGTTAAAAATTAAAACAATGAATAAAATAAAAAAATAAATAAAAAAGATAACATCTAAAATGGTTATGGTTAGTTTTTGAACCGCCTTAATAACAAATAATATCAGTATTAAAAAAAAAGATAAAGGGTGTAAAAATTTCTTAAGCTCCCAATTGCCCATATATCTGAAAAACAGGAAAGTTAGTACACCCTGTGTTGCAATTATTTGCAACACAATAGGAAATAAAAAAAGCTTACTTAATTTTACCTTCATTACTTATTAATTAATACTTCCTCGAAAACAGCTAAATACTGATGTGCTGTTTTTTCTATTTTAAATTCTTCAATAAAACTTTCATCAAAAAGAAAATTATTTAAAAAAGTGGAATCTACAATAATTTTTTTAAGGAGCTTTGTTAATTCTTTTTCTACTGGGTTAAAAAGATATTTTTTATTATTTGATAATAGTTCCGATAAACCGCCTTTATTACTAGCTATTACGGGTTTTTTATTCATTATTGATTCAAACACCACTCTTCCAAAAGGCTCATTCCAAAGAGAAGGAACAATTAAAACATCGATCTGATTAAAAAATAAATCACTTTTAGTATATCCTAAAAATTCTATTTGATTAGAATTATTTATAGTTTTTAGAAAGTTTAAGTACTCTTGTTCTATAGTTCCTGCAATTAAAAGCTTCCATGTTTGATTCTTCTTTATTTTAGAAAAACTTTCAAGTAATAACTCAATCCCTTTAGATCTATTAATTTGACCTATGAACCCAAAAACAAGAGTATCTTTAGTTTCACTTATTCTATTATTAGTAATATCAAAACCATTATAAATTACTTTATTTGGTATATTTTTAAAATATCCATTATTGATATGATCCTTTAAGATAAATTTACTAATACCTATTACGTAATCAACTTTATTAGCGTCAGTTTTTTTAGGAATGGATAGCAACTTACAATTTAAACAAGTTTTATCACAATTTAAATTATTTTTAAATTTTGTTGTTGATGGACATTGTAAATAATAATCTCTTAAAGTATGAACAATTTTAATATTTAATTTATGAGCTATACTCCAAACTTTTGTAGAAAATCCTGTTAAATTATTAGTAAATAAAATACTAGGGTTAAAACGAGATAAGAGCTCGCTAATTGTATTATTATATTTTGTGTTGCTTGCATCTTTTAAATGCCATGAAAATTTCTGATATGCTTTTTTATTTTCTAATTCGAAAGGCCAATAATCATTTTCAATCTTTAAAACTTCAACTATTACATCATTTAATAAATATGATGATGCTTCTTTCCCTAAACAAATTACAATAACTTTATTACCTGTTAAAACAAAATTTTCTGCTAATGCTTGTACAGATTTTTCTGCCCCACCAATTTGATTAGGTGCATAAAGTGTGTTAATTATAGCTATTCTCATTCGAAATTTACAAGGTTATTTTTCTTTGCATCTTTAGTTGCCTTAGAAAAAACTTTAAAATTTTCACTTCTAAAGGAATAAGAAAACAAAATTGCTTTAAAAAGAAACTTATGAAACTTATAAACTAATACATTTTTTATTAAATATTTTTTTTCAAATAACATTCTATTTCTAACTGTATAATAAAGCCTAAATGATGGAGCATTGATCATCTTTTTAAACGTATTACTCTTTTTATCTTTAATTGCCCACGAAGTATCTATATCATCTACAATACTATCTAAAAGTAAATATATTTTTTTATTTGCTTTTGTTATTCTGTAGCTCCAATCATGGTCATCAGAATACAAAAAATAATCCTCATTAGGATATCCTATTTCATCTAAGATTGATTTATTAAAAAACATTCCTCCATATGGAGCATAAGCTATTTCTCCAAAAGATTTCTCTTTATTAACTTTTTTACTTTTTACAAAGAATTTAGAAACTTTATCTAACAGATGAAAACCCAAAAAACTATTATCTCTACCTAACACTAAATTAGGATTACTCTCGTAAACTGCTTGTTTATATTGATCTCGGTCCGGCCTAAAAGAAAGTAAAGTTTCTACTTGTTCTGGTCTAGTTTTCCAAAACTCTATCAAAATATTTAGAGCATTTTCTCTAGGCTTATTATCATCATCTAACATCCATATAAAATCATGGTCTTTTATTTCATAAGCCTTTTGTAATCCTTGCTTATAAGCTTTTGCAGACCCCAAATTGGACTTATTCCATATTACCGTAATTTGTTCTTTGTGCTTTTCATAAAAGTCTCTAAGTTTTTCTCTACTATTTTTATCAGAATTATTGTCTACAATGATTATTTGGGAAACATTAGAAGCTAAACAAGTATCAACAACCTGCTTTAGTAAATTAAATCTATCTGCATAGGTTACAATAACAGCAGTTACCTTTATCATATAAGAATTTATTTTTTTAATTTTTTAAGGCCTATAGGAATTGTTAAAATTCCTGTTTTTTGTTTTACAATAATTACTCTAACAATATTTTCGCCTGCTATCGTAATAGTTGTAGCAATAGCTGCACCAATTATATCATATCTAAGAATTAGAAAATAATTTAAGATTAGATTTAAAGATAAAAATACCCAAGAAATATAGCCAAAAACTTTTTCATGACCGCACATTATTAATAAAACTCCAGAGCAACCCGTAGAAATATTTACAAATTGTCCAAAGCTCAAAATTACTAAACAAATATAAGCTTCCTTAAAATCTTCTCCCCAAAAACCTAAAATAGGTTTACCAAAAAATAAAAAGATTAATAATGATATAGATCCAATAATAATCAACCCAAATGTTACTTGTTTTACCATTAAACTTATCTCATTGTATTGCTTTTTAAAGTAAAAAGTTGCAATTTTAGGAGAAAGTACAGAATTTGTAATTTGTAAAAAAAAAGCAATAAAAAGGACTAACCTAGTTGCTACTGTATATAATCCAACTTTTGATGAATCACTTAGCCAACCTAACATTAATATATCTACCGACGATAATAATAAAGATGTTGCTGACACAAAAAGTAATGGTTTTGCCATCTTTAACATTGACTTGTCTAGGAATTGTTTAATAAAGAATGGCTTAAATAAATATTTCCAATAAATAGATGCAATTATAAAAGTAAAGATACGTCCAAAAGCATATAACATAATAACATTAAATAATGTTACAGGTATTTTTAAAGACCACAATACAATTATTCCTAGAAGAACAATTATTGAAGTTAAAAAATCTTTAAGCAATCTACTCTGCCAAACCTTATTATATCCATTAATACTAGAAGCAAAAACACCTCCAATAGTTTGTGGTATAATTACTATTAATGAGATGATAAGTGGCACTTGTAATTTAAGTGAATTAAAAGTAATAGAAATATACTTTGAACAAAAAACACCAACTATTGTTAGTAGAGATGCAATTAAAACATTAACAACTAAAGCAGTATAAACAGTATTTCCTATTTCCTTCTGATTTTTTTTAGAATATCCAATTGCTATTTTCTTTACTAAAACATGATCCATTCCAAACATAGAAATTACCATAACTATGGTAACAACCTGGTTTATCAAATTGACTTCCCCTAAACCAGAAGCTCCTAAAATTCTACCTAAAATAATACTTGTTATTAATCTAGCAGCAATACCAATAATTTGAACTATGATGATTGAAAAAGATTTTAAGAAAACTTCTTTCGTATGTTCTTCTAAATTATTGATTTTTTTAAATACGTTTATCATAAAATTTTCTCTAAACGAGAACACTCTTGTCCCTGAATATATATTAATAAATATTCTTAAAATCTGAAAAACTCCTTAATTCTTTATCTTTTTCTGATATTAAAATATCTTCCTTAGGTATTTTCCAATGGTTCTTTAAATCCTTATCATTTTAAATTACTCCACTTTCAGCTTCTGGATGATAATAATTATCACATTTAGACAAAAAATAGTACTCTCTTCTAAATCATCATAACCATAGACAAAACATCTTGGAACAAAAAGCTGTTTTTTATTTTCTCCTGATAATATAATTGAAAATGTTTGCCAAAATATTTTGATTCAGGTCTCAAATCTACTACTACATTTAAAATCTCCCCTGTTACAACCCTATCTAGTTTTACTTGTTCAGACTTACTTTGTTTTTTTAGTTTTTTTTAAAAAAAAATTGGATAAATCACCTGAATAGGTTAATAAATCTAGATTTACAATATGTAATTCTTGATTCTTTTCAAGGAAATAAGGAATAAAATTAGAACCTATAAAACCTGCTCCATCAGTTCTTAAAACTGTTTGCCTACTTTTATTTTTTGTAGTTAACTAGAAATTCATTCAACTTAATTAAAAGTAAAAAACCAATCATAATACCAGCACCTAGTAAACCTAATAAAAAAGCTTTATTATTAGTTACTCCTTTTATCTCATAACCAATTGGTTGAAAGTTAGAAATCACATTAATAACTTCATATTTTTCAGATTTTTCTATAGTAATATCTTCTAATTGAACACTTATTCTTCTACTTGTTTCAAATAACTCTAGTTCTTTTGTAGTTCTTTTTTCGCCTCCTAAATCTATATTTGTACCTGTTGTTTGTTTCTTTGCTTCCTCAATCATTACCTGCATATACACCTTTCTTAAAGAATCTATTTGCGATAAGTTTTCGCGATATAAGGAATCAGTTCTGTTTAAGTTTTCATTTGATAAAATTCTATATCTATCAAAATATTTATTATTTACAACAGATGATATAATTACATCTCCCAGTTTACCAAAAACATTATTTTTTTCTGCAACAACCGTAACTTTATGTACTTTATAATCAAAATCTGTAAATGCCGCTTTAAAATCTAAGTATTCATAACTTTTAATTGTTAAGGTATCCACATCCAAAATTAGTTCGTTGTATGCATCAATTAAATCGCCATCAATTTTTAAAGGTTCTATTTCAAATTTTTTAATCGAGGCTGCTGTTTCTTTGTCTAGATTAAAGATTTTTTGAAGTGTGGATGTATCCTTCTGAATTACAAGATCATTATAAAAATTTATATTGTTATACAACTGTCTCGCACTTTTAAAATTAGGTTCTAAAAGTAATTCAGCACCATATCTTTTTGGAGTTGTTGTCTCTAAAAATAGCCCAATAACTAAACCAATAATTGTTGCAACACCAATTTTTACAATATTTTCTCTTAAGAAAATTAATATGGTAATGATAAAATCAAATATTCCTTTAAAAATAGCACCTATAAAGTTAAAAAACTTAGAAAAACCTTTTCCTATAATTACAAATAAGGAGCCTAAATCTACCTCCTGTTCGTTATTCTTTTGATCTGTTGACATTCTTTTAGTTTGGTTGTAAAAATCAATAATTAGTATTAAAAAATTTGTTCTAATATTCTTTGAGTAATTGCATATGTTGGTGTAACACCTGTCATTCCTAGACCTCCAGAGGCTAATGTTGCTCCTGTTTCTAAAGGATTATCTGATGCATAATAAGCATAACGTACTTTTACATTTTCTGATATATTTCCTCTAATTCTAGATGCAGATTGTATTGCTTTTTGATAATGTGCTCCTTCCATTTCTAGTCCGATAACATTCCAAGTAGAATCATGAAAGAATTTTAATAAATCTTTGTTTTGTAATGAGGTTCCTAAAACAGAAACCATAGACCCATCAAAAGCTTTTACACCAAAACCTTCTAAATCTTGTTTAGATAGTTCATTTTTAAAAGGGTAATTGTCTGCTGTTCCTTCAAAAATATGTGCATCAGGAATCATAATATCTCCTTTACCTCCTTCTAAAATACCTGCTTTACCCATAATTGAAACCGACTTAACATCTAAGAAAATCTTTTCGTCATCTGCTTTATAAGGCTTTAATAACTCATCCATAGTTTCAAATGCTTGTTCCCCAAAAGCATAATCCATCACTATAATAACAGCGTTTTCTTTTATTGAATGTTCTTTTTTAAACGATGAAGTATCGAAGTTTATTTTGTCTGTATCAATTATTTGTACGTTAATATTGGTTCCTGAGGTATCTTGTATATAAATTAATCCATTTTCAGACGCAAAGTTTTTTACTTTTTGCTGTAAAGGTTTGCTATCTGCATTGCTTAATAATTGAAATAATTCAAAACCCTTAAGACCTTCTGCTTCCTCTGGCAAAGCTCCTTTTGCGTAAATTGAATTTAATACACTGTGCATATTCGCACTAATAATATGTATTGGTCGTGTAATTAAATCGTGTTTCTTTAAAGTACTTTTTATTTCATTTGCCCAAATCTCTCCATAAATATGGTGACCTATTTCTTCAATTAAAATTGTACTAAAAGTTACTGTTCTCTTTTTATCTTCAAAAACTTCTTTTATGGCTAATTTTCCTAACCAATAAATAAGGTTAAAAAATCTATGTGGATTTTTTTCTGTACTAAAAACTTTATAAATTTTAGAAACTTCACGATACGTTCTGCCTAAAATATTACCTAGATGAACAATTAAAACTTCTTTGTCTTTTTCAGAAATTGGTTTGTTATTTAAAACTATATCTTCTAAATATTTCCATTCTCTTATAAAGTCTTCTCCTTCATTTAAGGAAACTCTTGCCTGAATTTTATGTGATTCTATAAACAAAAAAGTTAAATGTGTAAGTATATCATAGATTTCAGACCTTCCTCTTGTGATCTCGATATTCATTTGATCCTTATCTATTCTATAACAGTTTCTTCTTCTTTTTTCTGGAATTATGGCTGTAAAATGAGATTTTTTATATCCTTCATCTGCAGTTAAATTTATAAACTGGCATTCTTCAATTCCTTCTGGAAGTCTTTCTATCACATAAACTAAACCATTTAATTCTGCTCTATCTTCTGCAATAGAACCATAAATTTCTGGTCTTAATAATAAAAGCGATTTTCTTAAAGTTTCTCCAGAAACGCCCATTGGTTTGTAAAAACCTCTACTAAACAAGTGACGCATGGAAATATATAATTTTTCTATGGCATTTGTAGATTCTTGAGCTCTAGTTCTTTCTATATTTTTGGTTTCTAACATCTTATTTTTTTGAAGTGCAAATATAAAATTATTTCCCCGATAAAATTTGTTTGTATTTTTCCTGATTTTGAAGCAGTTTAACGGCTTCTTTTAAAGTTAAATCATTTTTTAAATGATGCTTATAAACGCCTTCTTTGTAATAGTATTTCTCTACAATTTCATCTTCTAATAAATTGCTTATAATATCTTGATTTTTAGAAATCTCTACTATTTTTTCTTGAAACAACTTTTCTTTAATTTTCTGATATTCTTTTGAGATATCTTTATTTTCTGTGGATAAAAATGCGGCAGCAAACAACCGTTCTTGTTTTGTAATAAAAGTGGTATCTATTGCTAAATAGTTTGTAAAGTTCTTAAAATCGGCATTTGTAAACTGATACTTTTCTACTTCGTCAATTTTTACGTTTTTATAAAAATAATCTATGGCAAAATTAAAAATAGCCTTAGATTCTAATAAGCCTTCTGTTGCTTCTGTTTTTACGGATGTTTTAATTTCTACATCTGGCAAAACGCCTCCTCCATCAAAAACAGTTCTTCCGTTTTCTGTTTTAAAAGCATTAATTCCTTTATCAGAAAATTTAGGAACTTTGCCGGTTTTGTCATCTCTATTAGTATAATCTAACTCTTGAATACATCTGCCGCTTGGCGTATAATATTTAGAAATCGTTAATTTTAATTGCGTTCCGTACGTTAAAGTTCTGTATCGCTGCACCAAACCTTTTCCAAAAGATCGTTGCCCCATAATTACAGCTCTGTCATAATCTTGCAATGAACCGCTAACAATTTCTGATGCTGATGCAGAACGACCATTTACTAAAACTACCACAGGAATTTCTAAATCTAAAGGTTCATTGTTTGTTTTATACGTATTACTCCATTTTTTAATCTTCGCTTTTGTAGTAACGATTACTTTTCCTTTCGGAATAAAAAAGTTTGAAATATTGATGGCTTCTTGCAAAGAACCACCAGGATTTGAACGTAAATCGAACACCAATTTCGTCATCCCTTTTTTCTTTAATTCTCTAAATGCTTTTTTTACTTCGGATGATGCTTTTTCATTAAACTGAGTTAAGGTGATATACCCAGTTTCTTCATCAATCATTTCATAAAAAGGCACAGGATTAATCTCTACTTGCTCTCTTGCAATTTCCTTTTTAATAATTTTTCCTTGACGCTCAATTTCTATAGCTATTTTGGTGTTTGACGCTCCTTTTAAAAACATAGAAAGTTGCTCTCTATCCATGTTTTTAAGCGATTGTCCTTCTGCAGAAACAATAATATCACCTGCTTTTAATCCTATTTTATCTGCTGCATATCCTTTATAAACCTCACTTATTTCTATACCCGATTTGGTATAATAAACAGCAACTCCAATTCCCGCGTACTCTCCTTCTCTTCTAATTTTTGCATTTTCTACATCTTGTTCGTTGTAAAAATTAGTATACGGATCTAAATCTTTTAAGGTGTTTTTTATCGCTTTATTGGTTAACTCTGCAGGATTAATTTCATCTACATAATACATATTTAATTCCTTAAAAAGTGTATTGTAGATTTCTATTTGTTTTGCAACTTCAAAAAATTTAGACTGAAATGAAAATGATAAAAAAATCGTTCCAACTAATAGAAGTATGATTGTTGTTTTTTTATATTTCAAGTTTTTCATCTTTTTTCTTTTTTGTTTCTAAAATAAACAGATTTAATAACTTATTCATTTTGATTAAAAGTTCATCATAAGGATGTTCTTCTCTACCAATATAAGAAATCATAAAAACATAAGGATCTTGCAAATTATCGTACACAATTTCTTTTTGTAGACGATAGGTTTCTCGCATCAACCTTTTTAACCTGTTTCTATCAGGCGCTTTTTTAAAATTACGTTTCGCAACAGAAACCCCAACTTGAGCAGGAAAATTAGAGGTATGTGCTGTTTGCAAATACATCATCCTTAACGGAAAAGCTTTTACAGAATTGCCTTCTGCATATAACCTTCCTATCAATTTCCTACTTTTTAAGCGCTCTAGCTTTCCTAATGTGTGCTTCATCATCGCAAATCTAGTAGAAAAGAATTAATTTTCTATCCTTTACGATCCCGAACTTCAAATTTTCTGTATTTTTATTCCTAGATATAAATTTGATTTCAATTTTAGATTGTGTTAAATTAAACAATAATTAGTAAATTTGTTTTATATTAAACAATACTAAAAACTGTATTTCAAATAACATCCTTTAAACCAACATACTTTATGAAACCTGATTTATTTCAAGCGCCAGATTATTATAATTTAGATGATTTACTTACTGAAGAACACAAATTAGTTAGAGATGCTGCACGCGATTGGGTAAAACGAGATGTTTCTCCAATTATTGAAGAATATGCGCAAAGAGCAGAATTTCCAAAACAAATAATTGGTGGTTTGGCAGAAATTGGTGCTTTTGGCCCTTATATTCCAGAAGAATACGGCGGCGCAGGTTTAGATCAAATATCATACGGATTGATTATGCAAGAAATAGAACGTGGAGATTCTGGTGTTCGCTCAACCGCATCTGTGCAATCTTCTTTGGTGATGTATCCTATTTATAAATACGGAAATGAAGAACAACGTAAAAAATATTTACCAAAATTAGCTTCTGGCGAATGGATGGGTTGCTTCGGGTTAACAGAACCAAATCACGGTTCAAATCCTGCAGGAATGGAAACCAAGTTTAAAGACATGGGTGATCATTATCTTTTAAACGGCGCAAAAATGTGGATATCGAATGCTCCTTTTGCACAAATTGCAGTTGTTTGGGCTAAAAATGAAGAAGGCAGAATTCATGGTTTAATTGTAGAACGCGGTATGGAAGGTTTCTCAACTCCTGAAACTCATAATAAATGGTCTTTAAGAGCTTCATCAACCGGTGAGCTTATTTTTGACAATGTAAAAATACCTAAAGAAAATTTATTACCAAATAAATCTGGATTAGGCGCACCTTTAGGATGTTTAGATTCTGCTCGCTTTGGTATTGCTTGGGGCGCAATTGGTGCTGCTATGGATTGTTACGACACCGCTTTGCGTTACTGTAAAGAACGTCAACAGTTTGGCAAACCTATTGGTCAGTTTCAATTACAACAGAAAAAATTAGCAGAAATGATTACCGAAATTACCAAAGCACAATTATTAGCTTGGAGATTAGGAACTTTAAGAAATGAAGGCAAGGCAACCTCTGCACAAATTTCTATGGCTAAACGAAATAATGTTGATATGGCTATTCATATTGCAAGAGAAGCTAGACAGATGTTAGGAGGAATGGGCATTACAGGCGAGTATTCTATTATGCGACACATGATGAATTTAGAGAGTGTAATCACTTATGAAGGCACACACGATATTCATTTATTAATAACTGGTTTTGATGTTACAGGATTAAACGCCTTTAAGTAATTTGGCTATATCGTATTCGTAAATATATATCGTAAACATGACATTTGACAGTTTTTTGAAAACGTTGTTGTTTTAATTTTGTTAAATAAATTAATACGAACAACATTTATGGAAAAAATCATGCAAAACTCAAGAAAAGACCTTGTTCAGTTTATAAATTTAAAATTAGCATCTCTAGGACAACCTACTTTTAAAGACAAACCTGAAAATTCTGAAAAATTTTTAGACCCTAAATTTGAAGAATTAGCAAACGGCCTTATAAAAAGTTTACAAGAAAAATCGAGATTATTAGCAAATCATCTATCTCCTGTAGATGGAAGAATACAAGCTTTTATAAACGATTATTTAAAAGATGTTTCTGTAAATAAATCAATAACATTACCTAATAACACTTTAATCTTATCAAAAAAAGGACAAGCAAGAGAAGCTAGTTTACCACCAGATGGTACTTCTTTTAAAAGTGATTTAGTTACCACAAACAGAGTTAAACAAGGTATTTTAAACAATCCATTAAACGATAAAAGAACCACCAAAGGAACTTTTCATATTGTTGAAGGAGATTTACCTGTGCCGCTTGATAAATTTGAAGTACCAAAAGAAACTTTTGCTCATTTTTTACATGCCGCTTTTAATCCTTCTGATAATTTAAAGATTTTACCATTCACATCAAGTCAAGAAAAACAAGCCAAAGTAATGGCCTCTATTTTATTAAGACCTAAAGTTTGTCCAGAAGTAAAAGGGGTTATTACAGAAAAATCTTTAGAAGTACGATTTTTTGCTCCTGGAAATCTAGTTAGTAATTTAGATTTTGTGGAATCAATTTTTGGCAATGCTGGCGATCCTAATTTAGCGCATAATGATGCTGCTTTAGACACAGAACATTGGACCGGCCATACTGGTTGTATTGTTTTGGCACCACAGTTAAAAGAATTAAAAAAGAAAGATGTTGGTTTACCTCATTTTGATAACGCAACAGAACGTCAAAAAGCTGACGGAATGTGCTGGAAAGATGAGAATGAACTTTATAATGATGGTGGCGCTTTTAAAATTACTTGTAGAGATGACAGAGGTGTTGTGGTTACTTTAATTGCAGATAATTACTACGGATATTCTAAAAAAGAAATTAAAACTCAAATTAGTTATTCTGCCAATTTATTTGGTTTAGTAGAAGAAGAACATGCTGGTGGTGCAATTGCATTTGCAAGACGTGTTATGGGGGATACTGTTGACGGTAAAGACTACTCTGAATTTCATAAATACGCACATACTTTTGAGGGTGTAAAACAACTTTTAGGGGATACAATTGATGTAAAACCAGAAAATTATGCTGTTGATAAAAAATACCCAAACATTATATACATTCCAGAATCTTCCTATGTAAACACACATACAAATAGTATTACATGGATGCATAATGATAAAGAACAAAAATTAACTTTATCACCTTACAAAACATTTGTACATCCAACAGGAAGTAAATTAAAATTAGAAAAACATAAATCGATAGATTTATGGAGAATTATTGAAACATTTGCAGAAGGAGTTTTTTGCCATAAACCTTGTACGGTTTCTGGTGGTGGAAAATCTGAAATTTCTAAATCAATGCAAAATGCAATTACGTATAGCAATTTCAATATTCAAAATATAGAAGAGGATTTCAAAAAAGCAGACGAAATTATAGAATTTGTATATTCTAATCGTTGGAAAATTAAAGATCCAAACAGACCAATTTCTAGATCTTTTTTAAGTGAAGATAGAAGTTTAAGTTCTGCTGTAAAATTATTGATTCCGTCTGCACAAAACTCAGATGAATTTAATGCATTTTTAGAAAGTATTCCTGTTCATATCCGTTCTTTAGTTTTATTCGTAAAACGATTATACAGACAAGCTCACGGTGAATTAAACTGGAAAGAATATATGTCTGTAGAAATCATCAACGGTAAAAAAGGTACCGGATTATTATACAATAACACACCCGTGGTTGGTAGTTATGTTCGTATTGGATTCAATCAAAAAGGAAACTGGATGTTGAATAAATTACGTTCTGATTTTTCTCCTTGTGAAAAAATTCAAACAGAAGATGACATTACTGCTTCTATAACTTTACCAAGAACTCAATTGTCTAATTTAAATCCTGAGTTTACAAATAAGAGTTTAAAATTATTAGTAAACTGTGAAGCTCATTTATTTCAAAGACCTGATGAGGCTGTTGTAAGAGGTTATGATAAAGGCGCAGAATTAGATTTGGTTTCTGATGGACGTTTTTTAACAAACTATGAATTGCTTAACAAAGAAGACGCTATTGCGTTGTATGAAGATACAATCAACTTTGACAAATACACAAAACCTGTTAAAGATTTTGTAGAAAGTATTGTTAAAAGCGATAAAGCAGAAGAATTTTTTGTGGTACCATCTCATACAAGAATTGTTGATGGTGAACCAACTAAAAACCCTCGTTATTTAGAACCAAGTTTAAATGTTGTTGAAACAGAAGCTACTTATTTAGCGGATGTTGGAGTACGTTTAGTAAGAAGAATTAAACTAGATGAACCTGTAAATCATGTTGTAAACGCGGTTTTACCAGGAAGAAGAAACAATCCTGTAGATAAAGTAGCTGGCATTAGACCTTTAGCCGTTTATAACCCAATTCATTATCAAGAAGCTCCAGAATTATTTATGGATTTTATCTGTAGTTTAACAGGTAAATCTCCATCAACAACAGGAGCCGGAACTGAAGGCGCATTAACAAAAGCACCATTTAACATGCTTACGCCAACATCAGATTTAAATAATGCGTTGTTATCTCATATTTTAACGGAATCTAATGGTTTTAGTACTGCAGCTGGTTATGTTGGTGCAGAAAACAGAGTAGACCATGATGTAAGTTTATTAATTCCTGAAATTTGGGCAAGATTAGAACCTGTAGATAGAGATCCTAAAAATTTAATTGCAAATGGTTCTTTAGAAAAAATTGAGGATTTTGAATATGAAGGTGAAACTATTTTAGCAAGTAGACTTGGTTACAGAATTACTAAAAACTTCTCTTACAGATGTTTAAATAGAATTTTTGATGAACCAACGGCTGTTTTTAGCGAAAGAATGTTAAAACCAGAATTACAAGGTTTAGAAGATTATGTAGACGGAATTAAAAATATTTTAGAAGCTCAACAAAAAGTAGCTTTAAACTACTTTAAAGATGGTAGCGTAAATGCTGCGATACCTCCTCTAAAAATTCTTTTACACATAATGGCTTATGGTAATTATGAAGGAAAAGATATTAGCGATCCAGAATTACGTAAATTCTTTGACAGAGACTACATCATCAATAGCGATTGGTATAAAGAAAGATTAAAAATAAAACAACAAAGAGATGTTGCTTTTTACGGTAATCAAATTACATATTTAGAAACCTTTATAGCAAACTCTAACAACAATGCGTTAGTTGCTGAAATGGATCTTAACAGTCGTTTAGATAGAGTTAAAAAGTTATTTGCAGAAGTAAGCGCTAAAGATTATTTAGAAACTTTAATTGGTACAATAGGGGCAGATCCTTTATGTAGAAAAACTAAATAATATTTGTTAAAAACAAAGAAGACAAACCCCATAGTTATTAAGAAAAGAAGCCGTCTCAAAACTGAGGCGGCTTCTTTTATTTTTAGCAAGAACTACAAGAACTATCTTCTTTTTTTACTCCTAACTTTTGTAAAATGGTTTCTAATAAACACCATTTTGTAAATGCAGACTGAATTAAATTTACTCCTATAAATACGGTAAACCACATCCAATTTTGGTTTACATAAAGCGTAAGAACTACACTTAACAAAACCATTACACCTACAATAACTCTAAAATATTTGTTTAACATTTTTATTAATTTTTTATTATATAAATTTCTCTATTGGTAAAACAATCGCTTTTATAGGATTATTTGTTTCGATAGTACTATTAAATTCTTCTAGTAAGTTAAATAAATCATCAATCTTTTCTTTACTTGTAAAAGAAAAAAACATGATGGATTTAGCTCCGTTTTTACCGGCAGAAAACCAATTAGAAGCCATTAATAAAGAAGGCGCATTTTTATAACCATCGATATCTGAACTACTAAAATTTTCAATATTTGCATTTTTAAAGATTTTTAATATATCTTTTTGAAACTCTTCTACTGCTGTTACGATTACTAATTTCATACGTTTATTTTTTTATCTCCCGCATATTTCACTGATAATCGCAGATTTTTAATATTCTTGTCTGCGAAAATGTGTGCAATCTGCGGGACAATTAATTATTTATAATTTTTCTTTTCTATCATATAATACACCAATGGCACCACCAATAATGTTAACACAGTAGAAACAATGGTTCCTCCCATTAACGAAATCGCTAATCCTTGAAAAATTGGATCAAACAGAATTACAAATGCTCCAATAACTACCGTTCCTGCAGTTAATAAGATTGGTGTAGTTCTTACCGCTCCTGCTTCTATTACCGCTTGTTTTAACGGTATTCCTTCTGCCAATCTTAAGTTGATAAAATCGATTAATAAAACCGAATTTCTAACCATAATTCCGGCTAAAGCAATCATCCCAATAAATGACGTTGCTGTAAAGAATGCTCCCATAATCCAGTGTCCTAAAACAATTCCTATTAATGATAATGGTATCGCAACCATCATTACAACTGGTGCTTTAAAGTTTTGAAACCATCCAACAATTAAAATATAAATCAATATAATTGCGCCTAAAAATGCGATTCCTAAATCTCTAAAAACCTCTAATGTAATTTGCCATTCTCCATCCCACTTCACAGTATAATCATCTTCAAAATCTGGCTGACCTAAATACATCTCGTTCATTTTATAACCTTCTGGAAGTTTAATTTCTTTCAATTTTTCTTCCATTCCTAAAATTGCATACGCCGGACTTTCTAATTCTCCTGCCATGTCTGCAATAACATACACAACACGTTTTTGGTTTTTTCTAAAAATACTTTTCGCACTTGTAGTTTCTTTAATTTCAACTAAATCAGAAATTGGCACTAAATTTCCTTGTTGCGATTTTACTTTTAATTGAGAAATATCAGAAACGGTAGATTTCTCTTTTTCATCTAAAGACAATACCAAACCAATTTGTTCAACAGCATTTTCATCATATAAATTGGTAATTGCTCTGTCTGATAAAGCCATATTCATGGTATACGTAATTTGCTGTGGCGCAACCCCATACAACATTGCTTTTTCTTTATTAATTACAAATTGATATTCTACTTGGTCTGCTTCAACCATCCAATCGATATCTACAACATCATTCGTATTGTGTAAAATATTTTTAACTTCATTGGCAATTTTTATTTGCTCATTATAATCTGGTCCATAAACCTCTGCAACAATAGTTGATAAAACTGGAGGTCCTGGCGGAACTTCTACCAGCTTTACATTCGCGTTATATTTTGCTGCTATTTTCTGGATTTCTGGTCTTAATAACTTCGCAATATCATGACTCTGAATAGTTCGTTCTTCCTTATCAATTAAATTTACTTGAATATCTGCCATATTAGATCCACCACGTAAATCGTAATGACGCACCAAACCGTTAAAAGTAATCGGCGCAGAAGTACCAATATAATTTTGATAATTTACCACTTCTGGTCTTGTAGATAAATACTGTGCAATTTCTTGTGTTACAGCCCCGGTTCTCTCTAAAGTTGTTCCTTCTGGCATATCAATGACCACTTGAAATTCGTTTTTATTATCAAAAGGTAACATTTTTACTGCAACCGATTTTGTAAAAAACAACACCATAGAACCCATCAGTAATAAAAAAGTGAATCCTAAAAACAACCAACGTTTTTTACCATTTTCTATTAACGGACGCTCAAACTTATTATAAATTTTATAGATATACGTTTCTTCTAAAGGTTTTTCAACTTTTTCTTCCTCGCCTTTTTTATCTTTTTCTATTAAGAAAATATACCCTAAATACGGTGTAATTGTCAATGCTACAAATAATGATAAAATCATAGCAATCGATGCTCCAATTGGCATTGGCGCCATATAAGGCCCCATTAAACCTGATACAAAAGCCATTGGTAACACAGAAGCAATTACTGTAAATGTTGCTAAAATTGTTGGATTCCCAACTTCATTTATGGCATATAAAGCTGCTTGTTTAAACGGCAATCGCTTCATTTTAAAATGCCTGTGCATATTTTCTGCAATAATAATGGAGTCATCAACCACAATACCTGTTACAAAAACCAAGGCAAAAAGCGTAATTCTGTTTAGCGTATAATCTAACATGTAATAGCTTAACAATGTCAACGCAAATGTAATTGGCACGGATAAAAACACCACCAATCCACCACGCCAACCCATTGCCAACATTACTACTAAAGTAACCGCAAAGATAGAACCAATAAGGTGCCACAATAATTCTGATACTTTATGAGATGCTGTTTCTCCGTAATTTCTTGTGATTTCTACGTGCACATCATCCGGAATTAAAGTAGTTCTTAAATGCGCTACTTTATCTAAAATTACTTCCGCAATTTTCATGGCATCAGCACCTTTTCGCTTCGCTACAGAAATCGTAACTGCCGAATATTCCGATTTGTAATCAGCTGCTTTTTCGCTTCCTTTTCCAAATCCTAAGGAAACATAATTTTGCGGAATTTCTGGTCCGTCAACAATTTTAGCAATTTGTTTTAAATAAATTGGTTGATTTTTTTGAACACCAACAACCAAATTTTCTACATCTGTTACAGAACCTAAAAACTTACCTGTTTGCACTAAAAACTCGGTATCATTTTTATTAAAACTACCAGAACTTAATTGTGTATTATTAGCTTTAATCATTTCTGAAACAGCTAAGAAATCCAAACCACTTTCTGCTAATTTATCTTTGTCTAAAACCACTCTTAATTGACGGCTTCTTCCACCAATTTTATGTGTGATCGAAACATCGTTTACTTTCTTAATTTCGGTTTCTAATTCTTCTGTAATTTGACTTAGTTGATAATCATCATAAGTTTCACTCCACAAGGTTAAACCCAGCATTGGCACATCATCAATTGCACGTGTTTTTACCAAAGGGAACGTAACGCCTGCCGGCATTTGATCCATGTGTTTATTAATTTCATTGTATAATTTTACAAACGAGCGCTCAATATCTTCGCCCACATAAAACTGCACAATCACCATCGCTTTTTCGTTCATCGAGGTAGAATACACATACTCTACTCCTTTAATGTTCGAAATTAATTTCTCTAAAGGTTTTACCACTCTAGACTCTACTTCTGTAGGACTTGCTCCTGGATATCCCACAAAAATATCTGCCATTGGCACATCAATTTGTGGCTCTTCTTCACGCGGAATTAAAAATGAGCTGTACACACCAATCACCATAAAAACGATCATTAATAATACAGTCAATTTTGATCCAATAAAGACTTTTGCTATTTTTCCTGCTAAACCTTCTTTCAT
>JANQTQ010000032.1 GCA_030731625.1 Polaribacter sp.
ATTACAAATCTTTGGATGAAAAGAAAACCTTAGAGAACAAGTTTTTACAAACTCAATTACAATTAAAAGAGCAAGAATTAAAGTTTTTAAAGATGCAAATTCATCCTCATTTTTTGTTTAATACACTAAATACTTTATACGGATTTGCCTTAAAAAAATCAGAAAAAGCACCAGAAATGATTTTAAAATTATCTAATTTGTTAGATTATATTTTATATCAAGTTGATAAACCAAAAGTACTTTTACAAGATGAAATAAATCATATTGTAGATTATATTTCTCTAGAGAAATCGCGCTTTCAAGAAAGTTTACAGATTAGTTTTGATAAAGTTTTAATGGATAAAAAACTAGAAATCACGCCCATGTTATTATTGCCTTTTGTAGAAAATGCTTTTAAACATGGAAATCAGATTGATGGTGTTTTAAAAGTAAGTATGGACTTGCAGGTTGATGAAAATGAACTAATTTTTAGAATTGAAAATTCAGCTATTAAAAAACAGAATTCTAAAAACGGAATTGGTTTAGAAAACATTAAAAAAAGATTAGAAATGGTATATGAAAATCAATATTTTTTAGAGATTTTATCAGAAGAAAAGATGTTTAAAGTCAATTTAAAAATTGCTGTAAAATGAGGAATAAACTAAAATGTGTGGTTGTAGATGATGAACCAATGGCAAGAGAAATCATTGAAAGTTATATTGCAAAAACACCATATTTAGAGTTGATTAAAAGTTGTAAAAACGCTTCTGAAGCCATTTTATTTCAGCAAGAAAACACCGTAGATTTATTTTTTTTAGATATTAATATGCCAGAAATTACAGGTTTAAGTTTGGCTAAAATTATCAATCAAAAAGCAAAAATAATTTTCACAACAGCTTACAGAGAGTATGCCATTGATGGTTTTAATTTAAATGTGGTAGATTATTTATTAAAACCTATTTCTTTTGATCGATTTTTAGTGGCAGTTCAAAAAGTTTCATCATCAGAAATTACAGAAAATAATGCCGATTTTATGTTTGTGAGAGCAGATAGAAAAATGGTAAAAATCGATTTTGATGCCATATTATATATAGAAAGTTTAAGCGATTACGTAAAGATTTTTACATCAGAAAAAACAGTGATAACAAGAGAAACTATAACTAATTTAGAAGAGAAATTGCCTGCTAAATTGTTTCTAAGAATTCATAGGTCATATATAGTTTCTCTAAATAACATTAGTTCTTATACGAACGAATTTATTGAAGTTCATCAAAAAGCATTGCCAATTAGTAGAAGTTACAAAGAATCCGTTTTGCAAAAATTAGCAGAAGTCTAGTTGATGCTTTATCTTTGTTTAAAAATTTTTATACTTTGAATACAGATCAGTTTTTAGTAAAATCGGCCTTAAAACATTTAGAAAAAGCTAGTTTTACGTGGCAAACACCAAGTAATATTGCGTTGGTAAAATATTGGGGCAAGAGCAATCCTCAAATTGCAAAAAATGCTTCCATCAGTTTTACATTAAATAATTGTCATACCATCACAACAATAGATTTTGTGAAGAAAGAAATCTCTGACGAGGCTGAATTTAATTTGTTTTTCGAGGGAAAAGAGAAAGAAGAATTCAAACCAAAAATTGCAGAATTTTTTAGAAGAGTACAAGAATATTGTCCGTATATTTTAGAATATAAAATGATAATTAATTCAGAAAATTCTTTTCCACATTCAAGCGGAATTGCTTCATCCGCAAGCGGATTAAGTGCCATTGCCATGTGTTTAATGAGTTTAGAAAAAGAATTAAATGCTGATGTATCAGCTGAATTTGTCAATAAAAAAGCTTCTTTTTTAGCGCGTTTAGGATCTGGAAGTGCAAGTAGAAGTATAGAAGGACCGATAGTTGTTTGGGGAAAACATCCAAAAATTGAAGGAAGTTCTAATTTATTTGGAGTGAAATTTCCTTATAAAGTGCATCCGTTTTTTGAAAACTATCAAGACGTAATTTTATTGGTAGATAAAGGCGAAAAACAAGTTTCGAGTACAATTGGTCATAATTTAATGATGAATCATCCTTATGCAGAAGGGCGTTTTTCTCAGGCAAATCAAAACTTGACTAAAATGTCTAAAATTTTACAAGAGGGTAATCGTGAAGAATTTATCAATTTAGTAGAAAGTGAAGCATTGACGTTGCATGCAATGATGTTAACGAGCAATCCTTACTTTATTCTAATGAAACCTAATACTTTAGAAATTATCAATAAAATTTGGGAATATCGTCAAGAAAATGAAAGTAATATTTGTTTTACGTTAGATGCCGGAGCAAATGTACATGTGTTGTTTCCTGAAAATGAAAAAGAAAATGTACTTCAATTTATTGATAATCAGCTTTCTAGTTTTTGTGATAAAAATCAGTATATTATGGATTCTATTGGTTTAGGAGCAAAAAATATTTAATTATATTACGTATTTGTTTATTTTGTATTTTTGCAACATTAAAAGAAAAAGAAAAAATGAAAGGACCACTTTTTTATGCTAAAATTCTTCTTTTTGGAGAATACGGAATTATAAAAGATTCTAAGGGGTTGGCAATTCCGTTTAATGCATATAGAGGTGCATTAAAAACAACCAAAACTTTAGAGGGAAAATCTAAGATATCAAACGAAAATTTAAACAAGTTTTATGAGTATATTTCTACTTTAAATTCGGATTTGGTTACTTTTAATTTAAAGAAGTTTAAAGCGGATTTAGATAAAGGTATGTATTTTGATTCTTCAATTCCACAAGGTTATGGGGTTGGTAGTTCTGGTGCTTTGGTGGCATCAATTTATGATAAATACGCTTCTGATAAAATTACAGTTCTAGAAAATTTAACTCGAGAAAAGTTGCTAAAATTAAAGCAAATATTTTCGTTGATGGAATCTTTTTTTCATGGTAAAAGCTCAGGATTAGATCCTTTAAATTCGTATTTAAGCTTGCCAATTTTAATCAATTCAAAAGAGAACATTGAGCCAGCAGGAATTCCGTCTCAAAAACAAGGTAAAGGAGCTGTTTTCTTATTAGATTCAGAGCAAGTTGGTGAAACAGAACCAATGGTAACTATCTTTATGAATAAGATGAAAAACGAAGGTTTTAGAAAAATGTTAAATGAAGAGTTTGTAACGTATTCAGATGCTTGTATTGAAGATTTTTTGCATGGTAATGTAGCGTCTTTATTTACAAATGTTAAAAGCTTATCTAAAATAGTTCTTAAAAACTTTAAACCTATGATTCCAGATGCTTTTCATAAAGTTTGGGCAAAAGGAATTAGTACAAACGATTACTACTTAAAGCTTTGTGGCTCTGGTGGTGGTGGTTATATTTTAGGTTTTACAGAAGATTATGAAAAAGCTCAAAAAAGCTTAAAAGACTACAAAACAGAACTTGTTTACAGGTTCTAATATGAAACTTATGAATTCTTCAAAAGCGAAGACATTCTTAAAGAAGATATTTAGTTTATTATCTGTTGTAAGAGGTTATAATATTCTGATATTAATAATTGCGCAGTATTTAGCTTCGGTTTTTATTTTTTCATCACAAAAATCAATAAGATACGTTTTTTTTGATTTAGATTTACTGTTTATCATTTTGGCTTCAGTCTGTGTAGTTGCTTCTGGATATATCATAAATAATTTTTATGATGTTAAGGTTGATAGGATTAACAGGCCAATAAAAACAACTTTAGATAATTACGTAAGGCAAGAAACAAAATTGTCACTTTATTTTTTCTTAAATTTTTTAGGATTTATTTTTGGTTGGTTCGTTTCTTGGAAAGCAGCACTTTTTTTTGCAGTTTATATTTTTGGTATTTGGTTTTATTCTCATAAACTAAAAAAATATGCATTTACAGGTTTAATTTCTGCAACGGTTCTTACTATTTTACCGTTTTTTGCTGTTTTTGTGTATTATAAAAATTTTTCTAAAATTATTTTTATACATGCAATTTTCTTGTTTTTAGTGATTATGGTAAGAGAATTAATAAAAGATTTAGAAAATATAAAAGGAGCATTAGCTAACAATTACAAGACTTTCTCAGTAGTATATGGTGAGTTAAAAACAAAACAATTATCTATATTTTTATTGGTATTAACTTTAATTCCAGAGGTTTTTTTACTTAGCTATCCTGCAATTGGGTTCATGAAATACTATTTTTATTTGTCATTTTTGGTTTTGATTTATGTAGGTTTTTATCTTTGGAAATCCAATCAACAAAGTGAATATACTTTTTTACATAACATTCTAAAAATCTTATTATTAATAGGTGTTTTTAGTCTTGTTTTTATTGATCCTTCTTTACTAATAGAAAAAGTAATTGATAGATTGAATTAGAGATTCTAATTTGAGTATCTTTGCAAAAATTTTTAAAAATGGATTCAAATAAAAACTCGTCGCGAGGACGACAAGAAGGTAGTAAAAGTAGACCTCAAAAAGATACTAAAAAAAGTACTTCTAAAACTGGAAGTAGTAAAAGTTCATCTCCAAGAGACGCTAAAAAAGCTACTTTTAAGAAAGATGCAAATAAGCCAAGTTTTCAGAGAGATGCTAAAAAAAGCACCCCTTTAAATAGAAAAAACGTTAAAAAGGAATTTAAAAAGATCACTCCGATTAAAAAGTCCGATGATTCTTTAGGAATTCGTTTAAATAAATACATTGCCAATTCTGGTGTTTGTTCTCGTAGAGAAGCAGATACATATATCGAGCACGGAAGTGTTGAAGTAAATGGAGTGTTAGTAACAGAAATGGGCTATAAAGTTCAGCCAGATGATGTTGTTCGTTTTGATGGAACCTCAATAACTCCAGAACAAAAAAGATATATTCTTTTAAATAAACCAAAAAATTACATAACAACCATGGATGATGATCGTGGTAGAAAAACAGTTATGGAGTTGATAATGAATGCATCAAAAGAAAGAATTTATCCTGTTGGACGATTAGATAGAAATACTACCGGTTTGTTATTATTTACAAATGATGGTGATTTGGCTAAAAAATTAACGCATCCAAAACATAATGTACGTAAATTATATCACGCTTCTTTAGATCGTAAATTAGAATTACATGATCTAGAAAAATTAAGAGGAGAAGTTATTATAGAAGGTAAAAAAGTATTTATTGATGCAATTTCTTATGTAAATAACGAACCAAAAACAGAAGTAGGAATCGAAATTCATTCTGGTAGAAATAGAATTGTTCGTAAAATATTTGAACATGTTGGGTATAAAGTAAATAAACTTGATAGAGTTGTTTTCGCTGAATTAACTAAGAAAAATTTACCAAGAGGTAGATGGAGAGAGCTTACTAAATTGGAGGTTACAAATCTTCAAATGATGAAATAAAATTACAATCCAGCTTTTTAGCTGGATTTTTTTTGAATCCTATTTATGTATATTAGTCAAATAAAAATAAAAAATGTTAGACAAAGAATTTAGCTTCATCAAAGAACATATACAGTATTTAGATAAAGAAAATTTACAGGTTTCTAAGGCAAATATTGGTTGGCATTTAGATCATTCCTTAAAAGTGATTAATAATGTATTTACAACTTTAAAAGAATCAAAATCGGAAGAATATCAGCAAAAATTTAACGGATTGCGTTTCTTAACTTTTACTTTAGGATTTTTTCCTAGAGGAAAAGCAAGATCACCAAAAAGAGTTTTACCGCCAGAGGTTATATTAAAAAAGGATGTTGAAAATCAGTTAGAAACAGCAATAAAAAACTTAAAAGCGATTGATAACATCAATAAGAATCAATTTTTTACTCATCCGTTGTTTCATCAATTAAATAAAAAACAGACTATAAAGTTTTTGGGTTTGCATACCAATCACCATTTAAAAATTGTGAAAGATATTTTAAAGTAATTTTTTAAAACACTAAATATGTATTTCTGTGTTAGACATGATTTCTTTTAATACAAAATAACTTTCAAGAACACCAATATTTTCAATTCTAGATAATTTACTTCTTACAAATTCATGGTAATTATCTAGACTTTCCATGTTTATTTTTAAGAAAAAATCAACTTTTCCTGCCATATGATAACATTCTTGTACTTCTTTTAACTCTTTAATTTGTTTCTCAAATTTATCGATAAATCCTTCATTATGATATCTTAAGGAAACCATACAAATTGCTGTAATCGGGATGTTTAGTTTCTTTTTATCAAGTAAAGCAACATACTTTTTTATCAGTTTTTGTTTTTCTAATCTTTTTATTCTTTCATAAACCGGAGAAGAAGTTAAGTGCAGTATTTCTGCAATTTCTTTTGTAGTTTTTTTAGCGTCTTTCTGCAGAATTCTTAAAATTTTAAGATCTGTTTCGTCTATTTTTTCAATTGGCAGCATATTTGTCTTTTAAGTTGATAAATTTAATAAATTAAAAGGATTAAATTTGTTAAAAGTATGTTTTAGAAGTTAAAATTACTTATTTTTTAATATTTAGAAGACTATATTTCTTTAATGACTGTAAATAGTATAGATTTATTCTTTTGATAATTTATAGGATATGAATACAGATGTTATTTTAATTGTAGGTTCTAATGGTCAATTAGGTACTGTTTTATCTCAAAAGCTACGCCAAATTTATGGTGATTTTAATGTTTTTACTTCTGATTTGTTTCAAAAAATAAATTCTGAAGATAATTTTATAACATTAGATGCAACAGATTTTAATGCTATTGAAGAAGTTGTTGTAAAACATAAGATTACTCAAATATATCATCTTGCTACAATTTTATCTGCAAAAGGAGAACAAAATCCCTTAGGTACTTGGGATTTGAATATGAAAACTTTACTCAATGTTTTAGAGGTTTCTAGATTGCATAACGTTAAAAAAGTCTTTTTTCCAAGTTCAATTGCCGTGTTTGGTAATAATATCAATAAAGAAAATACACTGCAATCATCAAGCTTAAATCCTGCAACTGTGTATGGAATTAGTAAAGCTGCTGGCGAAAACTGGGTACATTATTATTATCAAAAATATGGTTTAGACGTTCGCTCTTTACGATATCCTGGTGTAATTGGTTATCAATCTTTACCTGGCGGAGGTACAACAGATTATGCGGTTGATATTTATCATAAAGCTGTAAAAAATGAAGATTTTGAGTGTTTTTTAGCTTCAAAAACAACATTGCCAATGATGTATATGGATGATGCAATTAGAGCAACTATAGAATTAATGGAAGCTCCAAAAGAAAACATTTCCATTAGAACTTCATATAATATTGCTGGAATGAGCTTTAATCCTGAAGAAATTGCATTTTCTATTAAAGAACACTATCCAAACTTTAAGATAAATTATAAACCAGATTTTAGGCAAGCTATTGCAGATTCTTGGCCAAAAAACATAAATGATTCTGATGCTAGAAATGATTGGAATTGGGAACCGGCTTATAATTTAAAAGCAATGACCAAAATTATGATTGAAAACTTAAAATAGATCGAAATACTTTTTAAAAACAAAAAATCCGAACAAATAAATGTTCGGATTTTTTTGTGGTACCTCCAG
>JANQTQ010000033.1 GCA_030731625.1 Polaribacter sp.
CCTTAAGAATTCCTGTTTTAATTAAAAAGTACGTAAAACAAAATGCACGTTTAGTAGCCTTTAATGTAGATCCAAAGTTTAACAATGCAATTGATGGATTAATGTATATTAAGGTTTCTGATATTCCTGATAGCACTGTAAAACCTGTGATGGAAGAGTTTCAGGCAGAATTAGAGCGTAAAGCTTCAGAGCTTCAAAAAGAGGAGTAGTTTTCTTTGATGGATTTACTATGGTAACTGTGTTCTGAACTGCGAAGTCTTTAATTTTGGAAGATTTCTTTTCTGATTGTTTGTAAAGTTACTTTTTTCTTTAAGAAACAAGTTAAATTTTTTAAAATCTGCCAATAAAGCCGATTTTATATTTGGTATAATTTTAGCTACAAGTAAGGTAAATTAGATCGTATGAAAACTTTATTAAAAATAATATTAACTGCTTTAGCAGTAATTGTTTTGGCTAAAATTTTACCCGGAGTTGAAGTTGTCAATTATACAACAGCAATAATTGTAGCCATTGTAATTTCTTTATTAAACCTATTTGTAAGACCGCTTTTAGTGTTTTTTACACTGCCTGCAACCATTGTAACTTTAGGATTATTTCTCTTTGTAATAAACGCAATAATTATTTTATTAGCTGATAAATTAGTAGATGGTTTTGAAGTTCCAGGATTTTTTACTGCTTTTCTATTTAGTATATTACTTTCATTTTTTAGAACGATCTTGTTCTCGCTTTTAAAAGAGAAAAAAGAAGTTAATTATTAAAGGCAGCTCTTTCTAAGCGATCATTCATAGATGTTCCTAAACCAGTTTCTGGTAGTTTTTCTGCAATAATTACATCTAAATTTAAATGATCTAATTCATGCAAAGCATCATATAATTTCGAGGCTGCTTCATGTAAATCGCTAGTTTTAGATAAAATGATTTCAGTAAAAATTTCATCAGTTTTAAAAGATGAATTATAAGCTAAAACGCCAATTTTTTTAGTGGGATATTTTTTAATTTCTGATCTAATATCCGAAGTTAACACCGTAAAAGTTTTTGGCGAATAATGCTTGTCTAACATTCCTGGAGCATCAGGATTTTCTTCCTTCTTATTTTTGATTTCAACTTTGCCGATAACCGCTTCAATATCTTCGAGTGCTAAAGCGCCTAATCTGTAAATAATTGGTTCCCCGTTTTCAAAACCTATAATGGTAGATTCAATTCCGTTTTTACAAGCGCCGCCATCTAAAACCATTTTAAGTTCGTTTTTAAAATAACGCTCTACATGTGCTGGTTTTGTTGGGCTAATTTGATTAAAAGGATTTGCACTTGGTGCCGCTAAAGGAAACGATAAATTTTGTAAAAGCTCTAAAGTTACAGGATGATTTGGTACACGAACCGCAACAGTATCTTTGCCTGCTGTAATTATATTTGGAATGTATTTTTGCTTTTTTAAAACTAACGTTAAGGAGCCTGGCCAAAATGTATTTGCTAAGATTCTTGCTTTTTCTGGAACTTCAGAAACAATCGTTTCTAATTCATCAACAGAAGAAATATGCACAATTAACGGATTAAAAAAAGGTCTTTTTTTAGTGTCGAAAATACTTTTAATTGCTCTTTCACTAAAGATATTACCAGCTAATCCGTACACAGTTTCTGTAGGTATAGCAACCAATTCTTCGTTTTCTAAAAGCGCAATTGCTTTTTGTATGTCTTTAGAAATAATGCTCATAATTGTTTGCAAAATTACGGATAAAAATGGTTGTTTTTTTAAAATTCAGGGTCAATAGTAAAATTCATTTTTTTATTGGTTGATGGATGAAAAAACTCAATAAACTCTGCATGAAGATGCAATCTGTTTTCTTTTTTTCCATACAAATCATCACCAAGAATTGGAGTGTTTAATCCGTTTTTATGCGCAGCGTGTACCCTTAATTGATGCGTTCTTCCAGTAATTGGATAAAAATAAAGGCGTGTTTTTCCATTTTCTCTTTGGATGATTTTCCAATCTGTTTCCGCATTTTTTCCGTGTACAAAATCTACTAATTGTTTGGGTCTGTCGTCTAAATCTACTCGTAAAGGGAGTTTTATTTTTCCGCTATTTTCAGTTAAATTTCCATCTAATAAGGCAACATATCGTTTTTTAACGGTTCTGTTTATAAACTGACTTTGTAAAATTTTATTTGCTTCTTTGGTTTTTGTTAGCAATAAAATCCCTGAAGTAGACATGTCTAAACGATGCACAATTAAAGGGCCAGTTGCTGTTGGATATTTCTCTTTAATTCTGCTGTAAACAGAATCTGTAATTTCTTTACCAGGAACAGATAAAAATTCGGCAGGTTTGTTTACAACAATTAAAACATCATCTTCATAAATAATTTTAAGTTCTTGCTTTTCTGATAAATTTTCTAATAACAAATTATCGTCCATTTTAATGCCCTGTAACATGTGCGTTAAAATGGGTTTGCATCTACTTTGGCAAGCAGGATAATAGTTTTTATGTTTTCTAACGGCTGAGTTTGGCGAAATTCCCCACCAAAATTCTGCCATAGAAATAGGTTTTAAATCATTGGCAAAAGCATAATTTAATAATTTTGGAGCAGAACATTCCCCTGAACCTGCGGGTGGTTTTATGGCAGGATCATTAAAAATATCTAGTAAGTTTTTTAATTCTTTTTGCTGATTTAAAAACGCATATTTACTAAATAATGTTTGCTGTAAATAGTTCGATTTTTCTTTTCTTTCTTTTTTTAATGCTGCAATTTTGTTTTCAAAAACAAGGAATTCTTTTCCAGTTTTTTTAAGTTTTTCATCATAATATTCAACTAATTCTTTGTAAAAAAATTGATCATTATAACTTTCTTGCATTAATTTTTGGGTAAGATTTTTAAATTCTACATCGCTTAAAATTGAGATTGCTTTTTTCTTTTGACGTTTTCTATCCGATTTAGAAAGTTTCATTTTTTTTCGCTGATTTTCTAAATCTTTGGCAATTGATTCACTCAGTTTTTTAAACGATTTTTTTAATTCTAGATAATGTTCGTTGTTTTTTAAGGATGATAATTGTGTATTTATGGCGTCAATTTCAAGCTCGCCTTTTATGTAAAAACTTCCTTCTGTTCTCATATTAAAAACAGGAGGAACAAATATTTCCGGCAAACTTTTATCCGCTAATTTTCCAGAAAACGCAGCTAAATATCCAATTTCATTTTGCTTATTCTGCACAATTAAAACACCAAACATTTTCCCGATTGGCAAATCAGTATGATTTTTGTTTAATCCAAAATTATGTTCAAAATCAGTTTGCGTTTCTAAATATTCTTGAATTTCTTCTGAAGCAATTTTAGCCAAAGAATGAGGTTCATAATAAAACGGAAAGGTAAATTTTTCTGGAAGTTGAATTTCAGAAATATCAGTTGTAAATTTTTGGAAATGTTTCAATTAGAAAGAAAATTGCATAGTTAAATAACAATTGCAAATTTAGGGATAAAAACAACACTATCGCTCATTGATTTCGTAACTAAAAGAATCAAAAAGCACGTAGTTTTCTGTGGTGGTTTTTGTATCACCCATAAAATGTAAGTTTTCTAAACTGTTATGTACTCTAAATTTTATGGTACTTTTTACGGAAGTTTGCAACGTTTTTACCAAAGTATTATTGATAAACCACTTTACTAAATAAAAGCCATGAACATCCATTAACTGCATTTTAAAATCAGAAAAAGCATTCATTTTAACAGCAAAATGACTAGAATTAGATGGTGAAAATTGAGAAACACAAAATACAATGGCTTCATCATTTTTTAAGTTTATTTTTTCTCTATCTTTCTTTTGACCTGAACCAATTTCAAAGTCGAATTCAAATTCATCGTCTTCATTATGATACAAAAATGCTCCAATACTAATTTGCTCAAACAGTTTAAATTCGGGTACCAAAATGCGCCAAGTATACGTTCCTGTGGTAAAGTTTTTCTTTTTGGTGCTTACTTTTACACGGTCTTTTGTATGCGGTCTTGTGGTTATTTTTAATTTGTTGTTTTCTAAATAATAAGTAGCCGGACTTTTCCAAGAATCATTTTTCCAGTTACTTTTAAACAAGATTTCATTATCAAAATTATCTTGAAAAGGTTCAGTTTTTTTCATCCTTAAATCACTTACTGTTCCGCAACTAATTAAAGTTATGAAGATCATTAGCGTAAAAATAGTATTGCGTAGCGTTTTCATTTTTTTTGGATGAAAATTGTGATTTTTCAGCTCATTAAGTTATCGTTTTTTTATGTTTAGAAATCACCTAAAATAAAGCCACATTTTTAAATCAATTTTTATTCATCAAAACTAGCCGTTGGGCAAAATAATAAATCAATCGGATTGTCGATGTCATATAAATATTGATATCCTTTCGATTCTTTTTTACAAAAAGGTTCTATCAATTGTACCATTTTTATAAAACCTTCTAACGTCAATATGCAAAAAAATGTTTCGTTGTCTTTGGTTAAAATTCCTTCATCAGACTTAAACAAACCAAAAATTAAATTGCAATTTCGTGGCGTAATAAAATCAACTTGAGATACATCTAACTTTTGTTTTTTATCAATTACGGTATCTTTTAAAAGGTTCCGAAATTTAATAGCTTCTTTTTTGTTGAAGTTATAAAGGCGAACAATACTTTGGTCGTGATCATCAATGTTTTCTATAAAATCTAATTCCATGTTTTTTATTCTGAACTCGTTTCAGCAATGTTTTTTAATGCGCTTGCAACCAATTTTCACCAATTCCTATTTCAACATCCAAAGGAACACTCATTTTAAAAGCGTTTTCCATTTCGAATTTTATAATAGGTTTTATAATTTCTAACTCGTCTTTATGCGCGTCGAAAACCAATTCATCATGCACCTGTAACAACATTTTAGATTTGAAATTTTCTTTCTCAAAACGCTTGTGAATATTAATCATTGCTAGTTTTATAATGTCTGCCGCAGAACCCTGAATTGGGGCATTTACAGCATTTCTTTCAGCAGCACTTCTTACAACCGCGTTTCTAGAATTGATGTCTTTTAAATATCTACGTCTATTTAAAACCGTTTCTACATAGCCATGATCTCTAGCGAAATCAACTTGTGCAGACATGTAGGCTTTTAACTTCGGATAGGTTTCGTAATAAGTATCAATCAACTCTTTTGCTTCACTTCTTGATAAGTCTGTTTGATTGCTTAATCCGAATGCAGAAACACCGTAAATAATTCCGAAATTAACCGTTTTTGCATTGCTTCTTTGTTCGCGAGTAACTTCATCCAAAGGAACATTAAACACTTTTGCAGCTGTGGAAGCATGAATATCTTCGCCATTTTTAAAGGCATTTATCATGTTTTCTTCTTCACTTAAAGCTGCAATTATTCGTAATTCAATTTGAGAATAATCCGCCGCCAATAAAACGTAATTTTCATCTCTAGGAATAAACGCTTTTCTAACTTCTCGTCCGCGTTCTGTTCTAATCGGAATGTTCTGTAAATTTGGGTTGTTAGAACTCAACCTTCCTGTTGCCGCAACCGCTTGCATATATTCTGTATGAATTCTTTTTGTCTTCGGATTTACTTCATTCGGCAACGCATCTACATACGTGCTTTGTAATTTTTTATATTGACGATATTCTTGAATATCTCTAATAATTTGATGGTCTTTAGCCAAGTAAGACAAAATATCTTCGCCGGTTTTATATTGACCCGTTTTTGTCTTTTTAGGCTTATCAACTAACTTCATATTTTCGAACAAAACGATTCCTAATTGTTTAGGTGAAGCGATATTAAATTCTTCTCCTGCTTGTTCATAAATATTTTTTTCGAGTCTGTTGATGTCATCTGTTAAATCTACAGATAATTCTTTTAAGAAATCTGTATTGATGTTGATTCCCTCAATTTCCATAGCAGTTAGCACAGAAACCAATGGCAATTCTACGTCGTTAAAAAGTTTTGTAACGTTTCCACTTTCTAATTCTGATGTAAAATGTTCTTTTAATTGAAGCGTAATATCTGCATCTTCAACAGCATATTCTGTTTGATCATTTATAGGAACCACTCTCATAGAAAGCTGATTTTTTCCATTTTTACCAATCAATTCTGTGATAGAAACAGGCTGATAATTTAAATAAGTTTCTGCCAAAATATCCATTCCATGACGCATATCTGGGTTAATTAAATAATGCGCAATCATGGTATCAAACAAAATCCCTTTTACAGGCATGTTATAATTTGATAAAACTTTGATATCATATTTTAAATTATGACCAATTTTTTCAATTGCCGATGCTTCAAAAAACGGCCTGAATTCTTCTAAAATACTTGCAGTTTCTTCCTGATTTTCGGGAAAAGAAACATAAAATCCTTTGCCAATTTCAAAAGAAAAAGCGATTCCGATTAGCTCAACTTCCAAGGCTTTTAAACCTGTAGTTTCTGTATCAAAACAAACCGATTTTTGTTGCATTAATTTTTGCAACAAGATTTTTCTTGATAAAGGCGAGTTTATATGTTGATAAAAATGATTGGTATTTTCTATGGTTTTAAAGCCTGATAAAACTTCTTCTTTCGTGACGCTTCCTGTTCCTGGTGCTGCAAATAAATCAAACTGACCTTCTGCATTTGTGGCTGCTTTTTTAGAAGTTGTTTTAGGTTTTTCTTCGGATGAATCTTCAACAGAATTCACTTTTTCAGCATTTTCATCAGCAAAAGTCCGTAGAAAATTAGATAATAAATTCCTGAATTCTAGTTCGTTAAAAAGTTCCGTAACTTTTTCTGTATCCGGTTGATCTAAAGTAAAATCAGTAGCATCAAAAACCACAGGAACATCTAACATAATTGTTGCTAGTTGTTTAGAAAGCAAACCTAATTCTTTTGCAGCTTCTACTTTCTCTTTCATTTTTCCTTTTAGCTCATGCGTATTTGCCAATAAGTTTTCCATAGAACCATAAGTCGCTAAAAACTTTTTGGCAGTTTTTTCTCCAACTCCGGGTAATCCAGGAATATTATCCGCAGAATCGCCCATCATTCCCAAAAAATCGATGACTTGTAAAGGATCTGTGATTTCAAATTTCTCTAAAACTTCTGGAACTCCCCAAATATCATATCCGCCGCCAAAACGAGGTTTGTACATAAAAATATTTTCGGAAACTAGTTGCGCAAAATCCTTATCTGGCGTAACCATATATACTTTATAACCTTCTTTTTCTGCTTGTTTAGAAAGTGTTCCAATAACATCATCTGCTTCAAAACCATCTTTTACCATAATCGGAATGTGCATGGCTTTTAAAATTTCTTGAATATAAGGAACCGCTAATTTTATAGCTTCTGGAGTGGCATCTCTGTTTGCTTTGTAGGCTTCAAACATTTCTACTCGATCCACACTGCCGCCTTTATCAAAACAAACCGCTAAATGATCTGGTCTTTCACGTTTAATTACGTCTAACAAAGAGTTCATAAAACCCATAATTGCAGAGGTGTCTAAACCTTTAGAATTGATTCTTG
>JANQTQ010000034.1 GCA_030731625.1 Polaribacter sp.
AAAATGTATATTGGAAAGAAAAAGGAGTTTTAGATTATAGATTTAATTTACAATCGTTAACAGAAAATAATATTGAAGTTGGTAAGCCTTTGCCTGTTGGTTCAGTTTTTAGAAAACCAACGTTGTTTTTAAAAGGCGAAAAATCTGGTTATATCATTCTATCAGAACAATTAATTATTGATACTTATTTCCCGAATAATAAAGTTGTAGAAATTGCAAATGCTGGTCATTGGTTGCATGCAGAAAATCCGAAGGATTTTTATAAGGAAGTTTGTACTTTTCTAAAATAGAAAAAAAAGAAAGAGCCATTAATTATTTAAAGGCTCTTTCTTTTTATAAATGATATTGTATTTTTTACGGATTTGTAGACCATAAGGCAGCACTTTTAAGCATTGCTCTTCTTGGTAATTTTAATCCAGCAACAATTAATTCTGCAAAATCTTCTGGTTGTAAAACACTGTCTTCAGAATCTTTATTTGCGATTCCTAAATCGATAGACATATCAGAAGCAATTGTACTTGGTGTTAATGTGCAAACTCTAATATTGTTTTTACGAACTTCTTTCATTAATGATTCCGACATTCCAATTACTGCAAATTTTGATGCAGAATAAGCAGAAGTACTTGCATTTCCACTTAAACCTGCAGTAGAAGAAACATTAATAATATCGCCTTCATTTTTGGCAATTAAATAAGGCAAAACTTCTTTAGTAACATAATACATGCCCATTACATTGGTTTGAATAATTTGACTCCATTGCTCAACTTTCATGTCATTAAAAGTTCCAAAAGCAGCAATTCCTGCATTATTTACTAAAATATCTACCGTTTCAAATCTTTCAATAATACTTTGTATTCCTGTTTTTACTTCTTCATAATTACCAACATCAAATACTGCATAAATGGCTTTGACGCCAAGTTTTTCAATTTCAGAAACTGTAGCTTTTAAAGTAGCTTCATTTCTACCAGTTATGGCAACATCAATTCCTTCTTTAGCAAATGCTATTGCTGTGGCTTTTCCTAAACCTCTTCCACCGCCAGTTATAATTGCTTTTTTACTTTTTAAACTTTTCATCTTTTTTATATTATTTTGATACTTATTTTGTCTTTAAATTCTGATGTAAAGTTAAGAAGTTTATATAAGGTTTCTGCGTTTTTGGAATGAAGTTAACAGTATTTTAATAGTAAAGAAATTGAATGATTTACATTTTATCTTGTTTAATATTTACTTTAAATTCTGGCGGATCAACCAATTGAAAAGTAGCAGAAGCAAATTTAACTTCGCCATTTGTTGCTTCTATTTTAGCTAAAATACTCGTAAATAATGCTGTTTTTGTAACTCTTCGTTTATTGTAGTTTACAACGTAACGTAAAGTGTATTCTACCCAATTATCAGTAACAATTAAAGAAACCATTGCATCTGTTTGTGCGTTTTCTAATTTATATTTTTCTTGTAAAACAGTCCATTTTTCTTTAGATTTTTCTGATAAATTACCCACAATTTCTTTTCCGCATTTTTCTAAAATTTCGGTTGCTTTGGTGTAATTACTTCCAAACTGAATCGGTATTTTTATTTCATCCTAAAGAAAAGGGAAATCGCCACTGTAATTAAAAACAGGTTCTTTAAATACAAAACTATTGGCAACTAACACAATTCGGCCGTTGTATAAATCGCCATCAACCCATTGGACTGTTTCCATAATTGTAGTTCTTAAAACACCAATATCCATAAAGTCACCTTTAATTCCGCCTAATTGAACTCGATCTCCAGTTTTATAAAAACCACCAAACATAATAGCTAGCCAACCAGCAAAAGATGCAATTACTTCTTGTAAGGCAAAAGCAATTCCTGCGCCTGCAACTCCAAGAGCTATTGTGAATCCGCCCAATTTATCGCTAAAAGTAATTGCTATTAAAATGATGCTAAAAAAATATCCAACAAAGCTGCCAATTTTTTTGGCTTTGTATCTATTGTCAATATCATGAATTTTACTAAATAGTTTTTTTTGTAGGAATTTTACAATAAACCAAATTAGAATAATACCAACGACAATTGTTATAATTCTAATAAACGAAGGATTTTTAAAAAGTTGTTCTAAATTTTCCATGGTTATTTTTATAACTCAGTTTGTTCAATTGAAGGAGCTTTCCATTTTACAGAACCCACTTGTTTAGAATTTGCTAATTTTATTGATTTTGAACTCCTTTTTTTATCAAAAATCATAGCACCAGTCATAATAAGACTTGTGCCAATAATTACAAAAAGAAGGATTCCTGGCTCAAAAGTTGCAATTTCTGCTTCTTTAGGAATTGCATAAAAAAGTAAAACGGTAATCAATCCGCGAGGTGCAATAAATAATTGAGGTAAAATATCGCTACCTATAAAAATTCTAAGAATAATAAATCTAATAATGTAAATAGATGCAATTATCAAAAGGCTTATTAAAGCAACATTTAAATTGAAAAGTGATGTTATGGCGATTGTTAATCCGAAAATAACAAAGAAGAAAGTTCTAACAACAAAGGCCGTTTCTAATGTAATAATGTGCAATTCGTGATAAATTTTATGCGCTTCTTTAAAATCAAGAAACTTTTGTAATTTCCCAGCAAAAAACAATTTCATATTTGCAATTACTAAACCAAAAATTAGAATTATAATTAGTGATGATAAATGCATTTTTTTACCAAGTGCATATAAAAGTAATAACACTGCGATTAATAAAAATAATTTTGCCTGACTTTTTATTTTTTGAAAAATGATGATAATCGCATAACTAGCAATCAAAGAAATTACAATTGTAAGCAAAATGTTTCCTGTAAAACCGGCAACACCAGAATCTTCTGCAGGATTTAATTTACCTATCAAAAAGTAAAACATCATAATACCCATAATATCAGAGAAGGTGCTTTCGTAAATATGAAACTCTTTTTTAGTTGCGTTTAAAACACTTACACTTGGTATAATAATGGCGCTAGAAAGTATCGATAAAGGGGTTGCGTATAGCCAAGCAGATTGCATGGTCATTTCTGGAATAAGGTTGTATAAAATTAAAGCAGCTACCCAAGCAGAACCTATTAAACCTATTAACGCAATAGCCATAGATTTTAAAATAGGTAGTAGTTTTTCTCTTTTTAGTTCTAGTTCTAAAGCTGCTTCAAGCACAATCATAATTAAACCAACAATTCCTAAAACTTCTAGAATTGGTAAAAAGTTTAAATTTTCTGAAGTAAAATAACCTAAAGCGTATTGTAGACCAACACCTAAAATAATAAGCATAAGCACGGCAGGAACGTTCGTTTTCTTTGAGATACCGTTGAAAACAAAAGAAATAATAATGATTAAAGAAACCTCAATGATAAGGTTGTATGATGATAAAACTTCCATATTTTTAAATTTTAGTCAAGCTAGTTGTTATATTATGTTGGTTTAAATAAGCGATAAGAGATTCCATTTTGGCTCCACTTTCTAAAGCAATTTGAAGTTGAAGTATTTTCTCGTTCGGTACTTTTTTTATGATGGGTTTGTTGTTGAAATCTATAGTTGGATTCTCGAAAAGAAGATCAAGAATAGGCGTTGTTTTCTCTTGATCATAAATGTAAATTGTTCTTCTAACGGATGCATTGTCGTTTTGGTAAATACTAAAACCATGCTCATCAATATAAGAATAATTAATAAATCGATTGCCAATTTCTTCATTAATCACAACTCCAAAAAACATAAATTTACTAATATCTCCTTTAAATTCTCCAGTAGAAATGGTAGAACCTATATGTACTAACGGATTTATTTTAAATAAAACGCCATATAAATATCGCTTTATATGTAAAAAAGTAACAACCAGAAACAGTAAAAATAGAACTCCATGAACTTTGTAATTGATACTTACAAAACTTAACAGAATACTAATAAATGCAATGGGTTTATATAGTTCAATAACTCTTTTTATAATCACGGTAAATTTATTTAACAGCGATTTTCTTTTAAAAACATACGGTAAAAGGCGCAGTATAATACTTAAAAAAGTATAGATTAAAATTAATATTGCGGCTATGTTAAAGAATTTAGACCAAGTAATAGTTGTTTCCATCATATTAAGAGTTCATTTTAGAATTTATAATTTTTGTAATATCATTTACAACAACGGGGTTTATGTATAAATAACCATTAAGATGCCTTACTAATATTTTTACATTTAGTAAACGTCTTAAAGCAGATTTAAAATCTGAAATAAAAGAGGTAGTGGTAACGTTTTTAATGCTATACTCAGAAATAAACGTAAATATAAGAGCTTGTTTTAGTATAATTATTTCTTCGGATGTAAAGAAATCTAGAAATTCATAATTAGAATCTTTATAAACTACTGTTTGATTTTCTTGAACATGTGTATTATAAGTCCAAGATTGCAGTGTGTTGCCTAAATTATAGGAGTTTTCTTTGCTTAGTTTAAGGGCGATTATGCGCAGTTTATTGTTTGAAATTGGCTCTAATTTTTTAGAAACAATATCTCTATGTGCAGCACCATGACGTAAAATAATAGCATTTGCAATTTCATTTTCATTAGCCTGATTCACATCAATAACATCACTAAAAGCATTAGAAAAATTTAATCTATTATCTAAATGATTTGCCATCATTTGCGTTGTAGTTGCCATTACAAAAGCATTATCAGACTCTGTTTCTATAAAGTTTATTAATGCCCTTATGTTATTTAAAAAGCTATTTTTATCATCTCTCCATAATTCTAAGTCATCAATAAGAATAATCGGTTTTGTGCTTTTTATATTATTATTCTTTACGTAGTGAAGCGCTTCTTTTAAATTATTTGTAGTTTTAAATTTTCTACCATCAATAATCGCATCACAATTAGGTGCCAACGTTACAATATTGTTGCCAAAAAATTTAGAGGCAGCATACTCTAAAAACGTACTTCTACCGCTTAATCTGTCTCCATAAACTAAAACCGATTTGTTAAATCCTTGTTTCCAATGATCAAGAATAAGTTTCAATTTGTTTTCTTGATTTCTTCTTGGTACAAGAAATAAATCGCCGATAAAATTTTTGTTTAAAAATAAAGAATCGTAATGTGTGTTTTCATCTTGTTGCATTCTATGTACAATACATTGTGTAGATATTTCTAAGTTTGATAAGGATTTGTATTGTAACGTTTTTTTATATTGAGAATTAAAGAATGCGCCTCCACTTTGAAAACTTTCCTTAATTTTTTTTAGAATGGTGCTGCTTTCTACGTTTAGAGAAGAATTTAAGGTTACTTCTAAAAAAGGTTTTCCTGCTATTAGATTGCTAATAAGTAGCTCGTTTTTAACTTTGTCTTTTAAAGAGTTTGCTATAATTTGGCTTTTTATTTTTAGATCATTTATACTTTGTTCTACATGAGTTAAAGTAGTAGGAATTGCACTAAATTTTGTGTCTTCTAGTCTTTCTTTAGAATGTTGTAAACTGTTTTTTAGGTTTAAAAGGTGTAGGCTGTATTTATTAACTATATTGGTTTCAAAGCCTATTAAATCCATATATTTTGGTAGTATTTCGTAATCAAACCATTTCTGTGTACTTCTTTTTAGGTCAACTTCTCTAATTGATAATAAGCCGTTTATCGTTTTTATAGCAATAGTAATTTTTTGTAGTTGATTAATATGGATATTTACTGCATCAGAAAATGTGTTTTGATTATTTTCTAGCACAGATTGCTGTGTTAATTGATCTTCAACATGGCTAAGTAGTAAACTGTAATCTTTGTTTTCTTTTGTAATTTTTGAAATAAGATGTACATTATTGCTTATTTTATCAACCAAAGCCTCGTGTTCATTTGTTACATTGGTTACCACTTTTTTTAATTCATTAAAAGTTGCAATTGAGATATATGCTTCTACTTTTTGAGTATCAATATCTATAAATTGCTTTACAATAGTTTCATATTGAGCTTTATAAACTTCCCACGGATTTTTTTGTAAAGAGACAGTGCTAGTAATGTTTTTGAAACTTTTTTTATTGTTTACTTCCTTAATTTTTGATTCTAAAATATTTTGAAAGTCTTCTAATTTATCTATCAGGATTGTTTTAGATTGCTCAAAGTGATTTGCAATCTGTTGTTCTTTTACTTGGATTTCTTGGTTGTAAATACAGACTTTATTAAATTCTAAAAATACATCTCTATGTAAAATTAGTACGGTTTTAAAATCTTCTGATAAAATATAATTTACAAGATAAGTTTGTACCTCATTATTTTGTTTGGAAGCATCGTTTCCTAGTGCTATAAAATATTTAGCAAGTTTAATAAATTCAATTTTAATAAATAATATAAGTGCTAATCTATCTTTTGCGGCCTTAAGTTTTTCATTGTATACGTTAAAGGCTTCTTTAATTTTATATAAATAGTCGTTAGTAACATCCGTAGTAATATCTAAATTCATAATTAGCTCTTAATAAAGTTTGTATTATAACTAAGGTGTTAATTTAATCTATAAATTTGATATACTAAAGTAGGAACTTAAAAAGTACTAAAATTTTATTTAATTGTTTTATCGCTATTAAAATTTGTATTATTTAAATGGCACTAAAATAGTGGAAGTAATTTTATTTTTTTTGATTATCCTAAAGTATCATAATCCCATAAATGGTTGTTTTAAGGCACCTACTTTGTAACGTCACGAAAAGAACAACTATTTATTTTAATTCTGTGTAAATCTGCGAAATTTGTGGGATAATTTTCCTTTACCAGTTTAATTGGTTTTCTGCTGATTTTGCAAATAAACGCTGATTTTTATCAGTATGATAAAAAAGCGGATATGCGGATGTTTTTTTAACAGTTCTAGTAATAAAGGGTATTTAGGAGCTTCAAAAATAACAAACTGTTATAATTCAATTCTAGATTCAAAAGGTTCAGACCATTTTGATGCTTGTCCAATTGCCGGAGTCATGGTTGCAAACACCTCTAGTTTTTTAGTGAAATGAGAGCTCAATTTAGTCAATTTTCCTAATTTTAATTGCATTGGCAACTGTATGGTTTCTCTCTTATTAATTGCCAAAACTTTTTGAGAGGAAACACCAAGATATTCGTCTTTTCTATCCAAAGAAATTGGTACTAATTTGCTTTCATCCCAATTAGGTAAAATTAAAGGAGCATCAACTTCACCATGAATATCATATACAAATACGTGTAGATAATACTCCATTTTAAGCGTTAAGTCTAAGTCGTGAAACTCTATTTCTACCACAACAGTTAAATTATTAATATTGTCATTAACTATAATAACTTCTGGTACTGATAATATGCTAGCAGATAATATTTTTGACATGGTTTAAGTTTTAAACCTGAGTTCGACGTAAAAAAAGTCATTTTTTAATATAAAAAAAGCAGAA
>JANQTQ010000035.1 GCA_030731625.1 Polaribacter sp.
AATTTTAAACTGCTTTTTCTACGTTTCAGAATTTTTTCCGACTATTTTGGCTAACTGCTAATATAAACAGATTTTTACAACAATTTTGCACAAAAGTTATAGTTTATACATACATATTTAGATAAACAACAACAGCCTACCAGAATTTGTTAAACAAAAAGAAGTAAATTATTTTTCAAAATATCGATCCCTTCAAAAAAATAAATTACACTTTTAGAATAGCTGATTCTTAATCCATTAAACTAAATACTATTTTATTATCTAGAAATAATCCCATTTCAGAAGATTAATCAACTACTTTTAACAAATAGTAATCAACTACCTAACTAAAAAAAATAAATGAAGAATCATCTCGTATTCGCCTTGCTTCTATGCTCTTTAGTAGCATTCTCACAAGAGCAGACAACAAATTCAGAAAAAGATTGGCTTGGAGAATTAAAACTAGGAATCAGAACTCAAAAAGGGCAAAAACTCTACTGGGAAAATGGATTTACGGCAGACTTTACAAGTCCAAAAATAATGAACAACAAGGTTCATTTAGGCTTTAGCTATGTAACCACAAGACTAGGAAGCGCCATAGAATCTAATGCCATTAAACAAGACAATTATCTGTTGAACTTCGGATACTTTTTTCGCAATCAAAAAAGATTACAGCCTTTTACCCGCCTTAATACTGGTTTTTTTTATGCAGATTATGAGTCGGATATTTTTGAGGAACTTGATAATACCGCTTTACTTTTATCTATAGACGCCGGGGTATCGTACACCTTTAAAGCACCAATTACTTTGCATCTAAGTGCTGGTTATAATTTAACCGCAGGAACAGGTGCATCTGGGCCAGGAACTTTATACCCTGTATATTATCAAATGAGTATTTTTTACACCTTATTTAAAAAGAACTAAAATGAACACTAAAAATTTATATAGTAAACTACTCGTTATTGGTACTTTATTCCTTGCTTCTTGCAATAGTAGCCCAGAAATTGACAATGCAACCATGTTAGATGGAGATTTAATTTTTGACGCATCTATTTACAATCCAGCACAATATTTAGTCTCTGAAAATATCAGCAACCCAAGTACAATTCAGAAAAATACACCCGTTATTATTACAGTTCATGGTTATTCTGCTTCTACCTTTGAATGGGATGAATTTAGAACTTATGCCACAATAAATGCAAATGTGCTCGTTTCGCAAGTACTTTTGGGCGGTCATGGTAGAACTTATGAAGATTTTAAAAATTCGACCTGGAAAGATTGGCAAGATCCTATTATGGCAGAATATAGCGCATTACAAGCAAAAGGGTACACCAATATTAGCTTTGCGGGCTCTTCAACAGCTTGTCCGTTAGTGCTAGATTTAATAAAACAAGGTGCAATTACCAATAATGGGTTGAAAAATATCTTTTTAATTGACCCTATAGTAATTCCAGCAGATAAATTAATGACTTTAGTAGGGTTTGTAGGCCCGATGTTGGGGTATTTTGAAGCCACCAATACAGCAACAGAAGATCTTCATTATTATCATTTTAGACCTCAAGAAACCTTAAACGAATTATTAGATTTAATTGATCAGGTTCGTAAAGATTTGCAAAAAGGATATCAGTTGCCGGTTGGTACAAAAATGAAAGTCTATAAATCTATAAAAGATGAAACTGCAGATGCTGTGAGTGCCGTTTTAATCTACAAAGGACTAAAAAATAGTGACGGAACAACAATTAATGTAGAAATGATTGATTCTAATTTACATGTTTTTACCCGATTAGAGGGGCGTGATAACGTTACACAAAAAGATCTAGATACTCAGAAACAAGTTTTTGATGACATTTTGTTAGTACTTGCGCAATAGCGCATTTATAGTATTGAAAAACACAAATAAAAAAGAATAGCCTTTGTTTTTTTGTAAACAAAGGCTATTTATAATTTAAAAAAAAAGAATTACGCTGTAGTTACTGGCTCTTTAACTTCTAAAATTTCAATATCAAAAACAAGCACTCTTCCTGCTAAAGGATGATTTCCATCAAGAATAATGCTGTCTTCTTTTACTTCTACCACCATTAAATTCATTTCTTGTCCATCAGGAGTTTTAGAAACTAACCCCATTCCTACTTTTGGCTCCATATCTTGTGGTAAATCTGCTTTACTAACTTCTTGGATAAGTTCTGTAATTACGTCTCCATAAGCATTTTCTTTCGTAATTGTAAAGGATTTTTTTTCGTTTACTTTCATATCTAGTAAACCTTTTTCAAAACCAGGTATTAAATTCCCATCGCCTAATGTAAATTCAATTGGGTCATTACCTTCTGTAGTATCAAAAATTTGACCATTCGTTAATTTTCCTGTGTAATGTACTTTTACAATACTGTTTGCTTTTACTATACTCATTTTTGTGATCTTTCATTTTGCAAAATATTTTTTGCATAATTTTTATGCATCCAACATTCTAACTTATATATAAAATAAGTTAACTCTAAAATCAAGCCAAAAAATAAAAAGTAGTACGTATTCTATCATTTTTAAAAAATCAATAAAAAAAAGAAACCACTTGTACAGAGTTCTGCGCCTTATATAGCTTTAAAATTTCTTTATATTAAGAAGAATCAAACGAATAAAAAATAAACGGTTCACAAAGGTGCAACTCTGTCAGTAAAACAAGTATATATGCTTTTTATATGCCATTTTGTAAGTCGTGCTAGTCTCTTTTGGTTTCTTTATAGACATCTATATGCCCTTTTAACTCTCTTTTTAATTTTATAGAAGGCTGATAATTAATATGAAATTTTTCTATATTTCTTTTTACACTTAATGCTTCGGGCGTTGCCTCTGCAGTGCCTTTAAAACCCATTTTAAACTTACCAACATCACCTAAATCTACAATTTTACCCTCTTTTAAAAAAAAATCTAATTTAGTACCCAAGGCAATTAAAACTGCTTTTACATCTACACTATGCAGCGTGCATTCATTACTAATATAATCGCTTAGTCTATCTAAATCTATAGTGCCGGTATTTACAGCTTGTAAAATATAGTTGTTTTTTTTATCGCCAATATTGTTGCTTCTTTTCGTAATTCTGTATCGTAATGCCATTTTTTTTAATTTTTATTTTGTACCTTGTTATCCTCCTTATACGCTTGCTAGCTTGCAAGTTACAAAAATACAATACACTTTTTTGAAAAATAATGTACAATAATAAAAAATATATTGTACAACTTTTTATAAACTATTGTACACTATTTTAAAGAAACCTTAGCAGCAAACAAGTAAAAGCTTATAAGCTTTTCACTAACTGCTTATAAGCAAATGAGCAAAAGCTTATAGGCAAAAAAAAGAAAGCTTACTTTATTTCTATTCTTTGGCTATTTAAAAGGATAAAAAAGGTAGGTTTAACGAATTCTGTAGTATTGAATAATGATAAACCAAAAATCTTGCTACGGATACTTAACTGTTTTTTAATAATGCTTTACCTTCTCTACTTTTTTTTAAAAAAATCTTATAAAATGGACTCTTTTTAATCATTTTACACGAGTGAGTTCCTTTCTACTGTTTATCTTGAAAGAAGTTTAAAAACCATAACACCAAACTAGCCTGTTCTTTTTTAGGTTGATAAATCCGTTAGTATTGTTGATAAGTTCCACAAATTGATTCAAAAGAAACCTCTAAAAACTCTTTTAATTTGTATTTTTAACTTTAAAATTCTCACTTTATTTGCTAAGAAGGAATTCCATATTAAAACCGAAATACCTAAGAGATTTCGCTTAAAAAAGAAACACACTAATTTTAGTAGGTTTCTAAACTTGCTAGAACTAAATTAAAATCAGGTTAAAACAAAACTTTAAGAAACTAAATAAAATACAACCCAAAAATGCCAACAAAAATTATAGATATTAACGAAGCTACTATAAAAAACTACGTAGAATCATTAAGACCAGAAGATTTAGAAATTAGAAAACAAGTAGATATTGGCTATGCGTATAAAGCAAATATTGTAAGCTTATATCAAATAAGACCTCAATGGGACAAGCCAGAAGAGAAACAACACATAGAATTTGCAAGAATTAAATATTTTAAGACAACCAAAATTTGGAAACTATATTGGATGCGTGCTAGCGGCAAATGGGAACTGTACAAACCGTTTGAAGAATCTACCCATTTAAGTGAAATTATAGAAGTTATTAAAAAAGATAAGCACCATTGCTTTTTTGGATAATTGTAAATTGAATGTTAAAAACGTATGCTCTATTCTTATACAGAACTCTCTTTTATCTTTTAAAATAGCCACTTAAAAACAAATCCTTTTTTAAACTAGATAGATTAACCTCCAAATATTAGCTGCAAAATATTGCTTCTGTATGCTGAGAAAAGCAACACAAAATAAAATACAATGAAAATACTGCACACAGCCGATTGGCATTTAGGACATCGATTGCATGAGCGCTCTCAATTTGAGGAACAAAGCTTATTTTTAACTTGGATTGAAACCTATATTATAAACCAAAAGATTGATGTGCTTTTAATTTCTGGTGATGTTTTTGACACGGGCGCTCCGTCTAACCAAAGTCTAGAAATGTACTACAGCTTTTTAATAAAACTAAAGGGTACATCTTGTAAATCGATTATCATTACGGGCGGAAATCATGATTCTCCGGGTACTTTAAATGCACCAAAACACATTTTAGGTGCGTTGTCTATAAAAGTGGTTGGTAAAGCTACCGAGGAAATTAAAGATGAAGTTTTTGAAATTGAAATCAACAACGAAAAAATAATTGTTGCTGCGGTTCCGTATTTGCGTGATGGCGATATTAGGCGCGCTGTGGCTGGTGAAACTTTTGATGAATTAACAGAGAAATATAAAAAGGCATTAATTAACCATTATGATGCTGCTGCAGCGCAATGCAAATTGATAAACACAAGCAATGCGCCTGTTATTGCCATGGGACATTTGTTTGCCACTGGTGGAACCATTTCTGATAGCGAACAAAACATTTATGTAGGAACTTTAGGGCATATTGGTGCGGAAGATTTTCCTTCGTATTTTGATTATGTTGCTTTGGGGCATTTACACAGACCGCAAATTATTGGTAAAAACGACAAGGTTCGGTATTCTGGTTCTCCAAATGTGCTAAGTTTTAGTGAAATTAATTATGATAAAAAAGTACTTATTGTATCCGTAGAAAACAATGAAATTACAGCCATCAAAGAGGATGTCATTCCTAATTTTAGAGAATTTTATAAACTGACGGGCAATGCACAAGAATGCATCAATGCTTTTAAAACCATTACTTCTAACACATACAAGTTAACACCTTGGGTAGAAATTGCGTTAAAAGAAGACAATACCGTAAATACAGACCATTTAAAGTCTGAAGCCGAGAAATATCCTTTTGAAATCTTAAAAATAGGATTAAAAAATCAGCGTAAAATTAAAGGAATTGAAGAGTTACTAGCAAACACGAAATCCATTAAGGAATTATTGCCCACGGAGGTTTTTAAACTAAAATGTGCAGAAATGGAATATGATTTAGAAAAAAGCCCGAAAGTTTGGGACGCTTTTAATGAAATTTTACAATCCGTTAAAAACCAATAAGGCAGCTTTCTATGAAAATTTTAAAGATCGAATTACAAAACATAAATTCCTTAAAATCAGACGCTCCTATTGTTATTGATTTTGAAAGCGAACAATTTAGAGATGTTGGTTTGTTTGCAATTACAGGTTCTACAGGAGCCGGAAAAACAACTATTTTAGATGCCATAACCATTGCGTTGTATCATAGCGTACCTCGTTTTAACGGTACAAAAGGCACCTTGGTAGATGTTGTGAGTCATAGTGCAAACGATGCTTTTAGTAGAGTTACTTTTGAAAACGATTCAACCATTTACGAAGCTTTTTGGGGAATTAGTATTGCTGATAAAAAAGGAAAAAAATACAAGAACGCCAAGGAAGAAGTCAGTTTAAAAAACTTAACTACGGATGAAATTCTAGCAAGCCAAAAACGGAATTTAATAACGGAAGTAATCAACGTAACCCAATTAGACTACAATCAGTTTTTAAGATCTGTACTATTGGCACAAGGAGAATTTGCTTCCTTTTTAACAGCCAAAGGACCAGAAAAAGGGAAGTTGTTAGAACAAATTACAGGCGAACAGATTTATAAAAAAATTGGTCAAGGTGTTTTAGATCGGAAATCTGAAGAAGAAAAAAAACTAAGAGAAATTGAAGCTAAAATTAATGCGGATGATGTTTTATCTGAGGTTGCAAAAACCGAATTAATTCAAAGAGACAAAGATTTAGATGCTGAAATTGTTCAGATTGATGGGGAACTAAAAGCATGTTTAGAAATTGTAGATTGGTACGATAAGTATCAGAAAATTTTTGCTGAAACGGAACAACTAGAAGTAGAATCTAAAGAGATTCATTTATTAATTGAACAACATAAAGCTGAATTAAACTTCTTAGATTTAAACGAAAAAGCGGCACCTTTTAAAGAAGTGCTTCAGGATTTAAAGAGAACATCCTTTGAAGTTACCGAAAAATCAAACCAATTAGAGGCATTAGAAAATCAATTAAAAGCACTAAAACCCGCAATTGAAAAATTAACAGAACTTGTCACTAAAGAAACAGAAGCCTTAGAAAAGGCGGATAAAGATTTTATGAATTGGCTGCCTAAGTTTGATAAAATTACAAACCTAGATGGTAAAATAAAAAATGAAGTTGACAACAAACAAAAAAAGGAAGTAGAGTTAGAAAAACGAACCAAAGAAATTCAGTTTTTAAATGAAGAAGAAATCCAATTAAATACGATTTTAACCACTACGGCATCAGCAATTAAAATTGATGAAGCTTTTGTTGTAGAAAATAAATTTTTAAAAGAAGTAGACTTAGAAATATCCAATTGGACAAGTGAAATTGCTTCTTTAAAAATTAAAAAGGATAGCTTAAAAGAAGCTATCGGTTCTGTTATTCTTAAGAATGAAGAAATAGAGACCTTCAGAGGGAGCTATCATACTCGCTATAATAGCCAACAGTTTATGCAAGAGTGTGATGGAAACTGGATTCGTGTTCTTATTCATCTGCTTGAGAATTTGCAAGTAGGCTTCATCTCTCACGAACTCATGTTCTCCCGAAAGCACAACGTTGATGAGTTTACCGAGCTGCTG
>JANQTQ010000036.1 GCA_030731625.1 Polaribacter sp.
ATAAAACAAACTAAAATCAATAATTATGAGAAAAATTTTACTATTATTTGCACTATTTATAAGTGGTGTAGGTTTATCACAAACAACACTTACTTTAGGAACAGGAACATCATCATCATCTACTAGAGGGCCTTTTCAACGATCAGATACTTTGTCTGGTTCTGTTTTTTCTCGTGTAAAAATGCTTTATTTACCTGGTGAATTAACTGGTATGACTTCGACCAGTGCTATTTCTCAAATTAATTTTGATCTAGGTAGTTCAAACATAATTACAGCAACTGGTAATGCTACAATGAAAATTTATATGAAAAATTCCAGTTCTACTGCTGCAACTGATGTAACTGGATGGTCAGATATAATATCTGGAGCTAATTTGGTAGGTACTTATACGTTTAAAACAGCCAATAATTTAACTGTTGCAACAGGCTATTTCAAATTTGTTTTAGATTCCAATTTTAACTATTCAGGTGGTTCTTTAGAAGTTGCTGTAGATTGGGATTGTTCAGGATTAACAGCCTTGGCTCATGTTCCTGCAAATGCAAACAAGCTTTTTAATGGTAATGGATCACTTAACTGGCGTTATGGTACTACAGGTCATACATCACTTATTTATAGAGCTGGAAGTAGTTCTGCTCCAACAGCAATTACGAGTAGTAGAACGGAACGTGTAAATACACAAATTATCCATTCTAGTGCAGACCCTAGTGTTATCAAAACGCATTCTATAGGTTCAAGTACTAGTTCTTCTTCAACAAGAGGCCCAATTCAGCGTGGAAGCGCAGCAAGTAGTACAGCTCTTTATTCACGTAATAATTTAGTGTATACTTCTACTGAATTATTAGCGGACTTAACATCAAATGCCTTGATTTCTTCAATTGATTTCGATTTAGGTTCTACAAATATAATTACGGCTTCTGGTGATGCAACTTTAGATATTTACATGAAAAATTCAACTATTACTGAAGCACCAGCTACAGAAGATTGGACGAATATTATCTCTGGAGCAACTTTAGTAGGTTCGTATACTTTTAATACCACAAATAACTTTCCTGGTGCTGAAGGATTTTTAACTTTTAATTTAGACACAGATTTCGAATATACTGGAGGTACTCTTGAAGTATCTGTAGATTGGAATAGTGGTGGTTTAACTGTTGCTGATGCTGGTCAACCAGAATTATACTTTTCTGGTGATGGTTCATTAAACTGGCATTATTCAACTACAGCTCATAATTCTGTAGTGAACAGATCTGGAGCTGCTAGTGCACCAACTACATTAAATAGTCAAAAAGCAGAAAGAGTAAATACAAGATTCACCTTTAAAGAAATGACAACAAGTACTTGGGTTGGAACTACATCAGATTGGGGAACAGGTAGTAACTGGAGCTCAGGTTTTGTACCTTCAGAAGCAGTAACTGTTACTATAGGAAGTACATCAAATGATCCAGTTATTAGTAGTTCTACAGGTGCTAATACACGAGATTTAACTTTAACTAGTGCTGGTTTAACAATACAAAGTGGTGGTTCATTAATTGTAGGAGGTACACCTTCTGGAGATATTACTTATAACAGAACATTAGGTACAACTAATTGGTATTTGGTTTCTTCTCCTGTTTCAGGTGAAACAATGACAGATATGAGATCTAACAATGCTTTTGGTACTGGTTCTGGTAGTAATATTGGTTTTGCACCATACACTACTGCTGATGACTCTTGGAGTTATTTTACAACTTCTTCTACAGATGCTTTAGCTAATGGTACTGGTTATTCAGCAAAATTAAATGCTTCAGGTGATATTTCTTTTACGGGAACAATCAATACTGCTGATGTAAATGCTTCTGTATCTTTTTTAGGTAATGGTTTTAATTTAGTAGGAAACCCATATACTGCTTATATCAATAGTAAAACCTTTTTAGATGCTAATTCAAATTTAGATCAAACACAACTTTGGGTTTGGAATCAAGCTTCAGGTATGTATGAGGTAAAAACAAATGCAAGTGCATTTATTTTGGCACCTACTCAAGGTTTCTTTGTAAAAGCAAATAGTGGAACTCAAGTTACTTTTGGTCAAACTAATCAAGTAAATACTGGAGGTACTTTTCAAAAATCAGCAACTACAGAAGTAAAACTTTTAATGACTGATGGAGAAAGTAATCGTTTTGCTAAAATCTATTATTTAGATAACACAACAAAAGGTTTTGATACTGGTTATGAAGGTGAAGTTTTTGGAGGCATAAAAAATAGTTTAGATGTATTTTCTCAATTAGTAGAAGATAATCAAGGTAAAAACTATCAAGTACAGTCTTTACCAGTATCAGAAATGGAATCTACTATAATTCCTTTAGGTTTAACTACTGTAGCAAACAAAGAAATCACTTTTGCTGTAGAGGCTTTAAACTTGCCAGAAGGAATTAACGTTTTTCTTGAAGATAGAAAAATGAATGTTTTTACAAATTTAAATGATGGTAATTATAAAGTTACTTTATCAGAAGCTACTAATGGTGTTGGAAGATTCTATCTGCATACTTCTTCTAAATCTGCTTTAAGCGTAGATGATAATTTAGCTTTAGATAATATTAGCATCTTTAAAACGAATGCTACTACTTTAAGAATTGTTGGTTTACAACAAGGAAATACAAGCGTTAAATTATTTAATATTCTTGGCAAACAAGTTATGAATTCTTCTTTTGAAGCAAATGGAGTAAAAGATATTGCTTTACCAAATTTAGCAACAGGAGTTTACATTGTTAAATTGGAAGCAGAAGCTGGAAACTTAAACAAGAAAATTATTTTAGAATAATAACGAAAATTTTAAAAAAGAATACATCATGAAAAAACAAATAGAAAACACTCAAGATAAAGCTCAAGAAATTACTCGTAAAGACGCTATTAAAAAAATAGGTAATTATGGTAAATATGCAGCTTTAACTGCTTTAGGAACTTATATGATATTAAACCCACAAAAAGCACAAGCTGCATCTGTTCCTGTAGAACCAGGTTCTGGGTTTTAATAAATTATTTTATAAAATTAATCCCGAAAATGATTCATACCATTTTCGGGATTTTTATTGTTAATAGTTATTTTTGTTTATAAAAACACTTCTCTTTTTAATCAACTAATTCAGCCAATTCTAACCCAACCAAACTACCAATAGCAATACCCATTCCTCCTAAACGAACTCCACAGTAAACATTGTTAGAAAGTTGTTTTACAATCGCTTTTTTCTGATTTCCAACGCCCATAATTCCACTCCATCTTTGCTCAATCTCAAAATTTGTGTTGGGTAAAATGGTTTCTTTTAGAATTTTCTCTAATTGATTTTGGATGATTTTTGTTTCGCCAAATTCTGAAGTTTCTTCTGTTTTAAAATCTAAGTTCCTACCTCCACCAAACAAAATACGATTGTCAATATTTCTAAAATAATAATAGCCTTTATCTAAGTGAAAAGTACCTTTAATTTGTAGGTTTTTAATCGGTTTTGTAATGAGCACTTGTGCTCTAGCAGGTTGTACATTTTCTTTTAATAATTTGTTTGAAAATCCGTTTGTGGCAATTAATAATTTTTTAGTGTAAAAATCTAGTCTGTTGGTTTTTATGTTGATATTCATATTATTTTCCGCAAAACTTTCAACGGAAATATTGTTTAAAATTTTTACACCTAAAGTCTGTACTTTTTTTAGTAATTCTGATGCCATTTTTCCAGTATCAATTTGCCCTTCAAAATTATTGACTATATACTGTTGATGCACTTTTTGAAAATTAAAAATATTATCTAAAACTGAAAAAACATTGTCTTTAAAAATAGGTTTTAACAGCGCGTTTATTTTTTCTTTTTTAGCAATACATTCCTCAAAAAAGGCTTGAGATTCGCACAATTCAAAACCTTTGTTTTGTTGAAAATCGATGGTTGCATCTCCTAAATTATTTCGTAATAATTGTACCCCTTTCCAACGTTTATCTATCAAATTAAAAACTTCTTCTTCTGTGTGAGAATGTAAATCATCAATAATTTCTGATAAACTTCCAAAACAAGCAAATCCTGCATTTTTTGTGGTGGCTCCTTGAGGCAACATCCCTTTTTCAAGAACTAAAATTTTTGCTTTTGGGTGCTTTTTTTTAAGCTGTAAAGCACAATTTAAACCCACAATTCCACTTCCAACAATTGTAAAATCGATGTTGGTAAACCATTCTTTTAATTCCCAATAACTGTAGTTCATCTATAGTTCTTTTTCAAAACAAATACTATTTTCCATTGCTGCATATTGCCCATAATTTTCAATCACATTATAATCACATTTATGATAAAATTTTACGGCTTCAATTTGTCTTTTACCAGTTTCTAAAACACAACTTTTATAACCCAATTCTTTTGCCCAAATTTCTAATTCTTGTAAAAGTTTTTGTGCAAAACCTTGATTTCTAAAATCCGAAGAAACAAACATTCTTTTTACTTCAACAGAAACTTCATTAAACTTTTTAATTGCGCCACAGCCAACCGGAATTTCATCAACATAAATTACAACCACATTTTTTAACAGATCAATAGTATTAAACTGATTGTAAAAAGCGTGTTCGTCTCCATCCGTAATTTTTAAATACGCGTCTAATTGTTTTACCAAATTGATAAAATCGTTGTTTTCTGAATTTGTTCTTATTATGTTCATTTTTTATGTTCCAGACCTCACAGGTTTTAAAAATCTGAGAAGGTATTTTTAAATAGTGTTAAACTCAAATTTTAATTGGATCCAAATAGGTTCTTTAATCTCAGTATTTAAATTACCAAAAGACAAACCTAATAAACGCACAGAATTTACAATTTCATCTTGATATAACAACTCTTTTACAACAGGAAAAAACTCGCTTTTATGCTGCATAAAATTCGTTGTTGTTTTACTTCTGGTTTGTTGGGTAAAATCGGAATATTTAATTTTTAGGGTGATGGTTTTACCTTTGGTATCGCTTTTTTTCATGCGTCTTTCCAATTCATCAGCAATTTTCTCTAATTTATCCAACATGAATATTTCTGAAGAAATATTTTCGTCAAACGTTCTTTCTGCTGCAATAGACTTCCGAATTCTGTTTGGTTTTACCCTGCTATTATGAATTCCGCGAACAATATTGTAGTAATGAGCGCCAGATTTACCAAAAAGTTTTACCAATTCTTCCAATGATTTTTTCTTTAAATCATTGCCAATAAAAATACCTAAATTATACATTTTTGCAGCCGTAACTTTACCAACTCCGTAAAATTTATTGACCGGTAATTCTTCTAAAAACTGAAGAACTTCATTGGGATGCACCGTTTTTTGTCCGTTTGGTTTGTTAATATCCGAAGCAACTTTTGCAATAAATTTATTGATCGAAATTCCTGCGGATGCTCTTAAACCAATTTCATCAAAAATGCGTTGTCTAATTTCTCTAGCAATATCATTTGCAGACGGATTTCCTTTTTTATTTTCGGTAACATCCAAATACGCTTCATCCAAAGAAAGTGGTTCTACCAAATCTGTATACTCGTAAAATATGGCTCTAATTTTTGCTGATATTTCTTTATAACGCGCAAAATCGGTTTTTACAAAAATTAAATGTGGACATTTTTGTTTTGCTAAAAAACCACTCATGGCAGATTTCACGCCAAATTTTCGCGCTTCATAACTTGCCGCAGAAACAACACCTCGTATTTCGTTTCCGCCAACAGCAATTGCTTTTCCTACCAATTCAGGATTGTCTAATTGTGCTACGGATGCATAAAAAGCATCCATATCAACATGAATTATTTTGCGAAAAGGAGGTTGTAATTCCATCTTCCGAAATTACAAAATGACACTCGAATTACATAACTTTTCGTCGTTTTGTAATTTTTTAAAAATCATATAAAATCAAATCAAAAGAAAAATTTTATACATAAGAATTCTATGCATTAAAAAATTATGTATATATTTGATTTTTCAGAAAATAGCAATTACATATTTTTTTAAATTGAATCGATAAAAAATTGACTTCTCGATACAATTTCGATGAAAAATCGAAATCACTCGAAGTGACAGGCAAATAGTTTAGGTTCACTTTTAAAATTAAACACATAACCGATTACACATCAAAATATGGGAAATCAGAAATTATACAAAGGTTCTTTACAAACCATCATTTTAAAATTATTAGAAACCAATGATAAAATGTATGGTTACGAAATTACGCAAAAAGTTAAAGAATTAACTAAAGGCGAATTACAAATTACAGAAGGCGCTTTGTATCCAGCTTTGCACAAATTAGAAGCCGATGGCTTGCTAGATGTTGAGGTTGCAAAAGTAGGTAATCGGCTGAGAAAATATTACAAACTTACAGAAAGTGGCACAAAAGAAACTGCCAACAAGTTGGATGAAATGCAGGAGTTTTTAAAAACGATGCAACAATTGGTGAATCCTAAATTTAGTTTGGAGTAATATGAAAAAGCGCTATGAAATAACAGAAAAGCAGTTGACTTTTTTAGAAGATTTTCTAAAACGGAAATATCCATCGATTACTGATGAAACTAGAATCGAATTATCAGATCACTTAGTTTCTGACTTTGAAGCAACTACAGAAAACGGAAATTTATCTCAATATTTATCGAATGAATTAGAGTTTATAAGAAAGTTTGTATTTGAAGGAACAAATAATCATCAAAAAAGATATAGTAAACAAACTTGGAAAAAGTTTTTTAGTTTTTTTACTGATGTACAATTACTACCATTTTCATTTTCTGTGTTAATTCTGTTTTACTTTTTGGCAGAAAACATAAATGGTAAATGGCTTTGGGTTTCTTTTGCAATTACTCAAACAATAATTTTTCTATTTTCCATATTCTTTGGTTTGATTAATAAAAAGAAGTTAAGAAAGCTAGATGAAGTTAAATATTTAGGAGCTGATATTTGGCTATCCTATATTTTGGTTCAGTTACCAAGTGGTTTTGGCTTTGATAGTTATATAATGACTAATAGTTTTGTTTTTACAATCTATGCTTCTTTTACCATAATTTACGCTGTGGCTGCATATACAGTAGTTAGAGAAAAAAGAAAAATCATCTTAGAAAAATACAAACACTTGTTAAACTAAC
>JANQTQ010000037.1 GCA_030731625.1 Polaribacter sp.
GTTTTTACTTCATTTAAAATTTTATTAAACGTCCAGTTTTCTTGCATTTCACGCTGACCTTTTCCGTTGAAAGGCATTTCTTCAATAAAACGGACAGCCACATTTTTATCTTTTGTCAATCTAACAAAATCTACAATTTCATCCGTGTTAAAACCAGATTGTACAACGACATTCAGTTTTAAGTTTAAACTACTTTTTTCTAGTAATTCAAAGGTTTTATAAACCTCAGGAAAAACATCTCTTCGCGTTATTTTCGCAAACTTTTCTCTATCTAAACTATCGATACTTAAATTGATGTTTTTTACTTTTTCTAATTGTTCAATTTTAGAAATATGATGAGAAATCAACGCGCCATTGGTTGTAATATTAACTGCATCCAACAAATCGTTATAAGACAACATTTCTAAAAACCCAACAAAATCTTTACGAACAAAAGGTTCTCCGCCAGTTAAACGCACTTTATTTACACCCAATTCTGTTAACACACGAATTAGACGATACATTTCTTTAAAAGTAAGTAGTTCTTGCCTTGGCACAATATCAATTCCATGAGCAGGCATACAATATTGGCAACGCAAATTACAACGATCAGTAACTGCTAATCGCACATATTCCATTTGACGCCCAAAATTGTCTATTAATTTGCTCATTTAGTTTGGTAGTTTTTTACTTAAAACCCCATAGATAAGTGCACCTAAAAGTGCTCCAGAAAGTAATATAAGTGCTGGAAGTAATTTAAACCCAAAAATAACAAAAATCGGCCCAGCACAAGCACCAGAAATCCCCCAGCCTAAACCAAAAAAAGTTCCTCCAAAAATGGTTCTTATAAATCCTTTCTTTTTAGGAGTTGGCACAATTTTATTGCCATGAATATCTTTTATAACACCATGTTTAAACAATTGCATAAAAATCATGGAAATGACTATTGCACCACCAATAATACCAAACATATGAAAAGATTGAAACTTAAACATTTCATAAAATCTGTACCACGAAATAGCTTGTGATTTACTTAGAACGATCGCGAAAAAGATTCCTAAGATTAAATATTTTATATTTTTCATTTATCTATTTTTTATTAAAATAATAACGGAATAACAAACCAAGTAGCAATAATTCCGCCGATAAAGAAGCCAATTACAGCCAATAAAGAGGGTAATTGTAAACTACTTAAACCTGTAATTGCGTGACCAGAAGTACATCCGCCAGCATAACGAGTTCCAAAACCAATGAAAAGGCCCGAAACTAATAGAATTAAAAATCCTTTTATAGAAAAAACAGTATCTACACTAAAAATTTCATCAGGAAAATATTGATTCCCAACATTTACAAAACCAATATCAGTAAGTTCTTGTACTGTTTTTGGATTTAAATCAACTGTTTGATTGGGAATTAAAAAATTGGAAGCAATAAAACCACCAATAATTAAACCCGCTACAAACATCAAAGCAAATTTTTGTTTTTTCCAATCTTTTTTAAAATAATCAGAAACTTTATCAGCTCCAAAAATGGTACAAATTGTTTCAAAATTGGTAGATGTTCCAAAATTTTGACCAAAATAAAAGTATAATAAAAGTGATATTGCTATTAAAGGTCCGCCAATAAAGTAAGGCCATGGTTGAAATATAAAATCCATAATTTATATAATTTTTCTCGATACCATTTTGATCCACATCAAAATTACTCGATCTACTATTCTTTTAAAGAGTATCCTTTAAATAATTCATAATTAATTTTGTTGCTCCTAGATTGTTTTGAATGTATTTCTTATTGATAACACCCGTTAATTTTCTAAAATTTTCATCCATTTTTAGTTGGATAAGAGTACTGGTAAATTCTTCTTGATTTTTTACTGAAATACAACCACCTATTTTAACCAAATCTACTGCTTCTTTAAATTTGTCGTATGTATCGCCAATAATAATAGGAATTCCAAATGTTGCAGGTTCTAAAATATTATGCAATCCTGTTTTAAAACCTCCACCAACATACGCAATATCTGCAGCTGCATAAATTTTGGTTAAAATCCCTATTGTATCAATTATAAAAACTTGATATGCTGCTAAATTTTTATCTGCTTTATCAGAATATAAAACAGTTTTTTTGTTGATGGATTTCTGCAATTCTAAAATCGCATCATTTTTAATATTATGCGGAGCAATAATAAATTTTTCGTCTTCGGATGCCTTATTATTGATGTAATTCACCAACAATTCCTCACCTTCTTTCCAAGTACTTCCTGCAACAAATGTGTATGTATCATCTTTAAACTGATTGATAAAATCGAGCGAATTGTCTTGTTCTAAAATTTTAGAAACTCTATCAAAACGGGTATCTCCTGCAATTGTAACATTGTTAAAATTAATTGAATTTAATAACTCTTTAGAAATTTGATTCTGCACAAAAAAGTGATGAAACGCCTGTAAAGATGTACGCATAAATCCGCCATAAGATTTAAAGAAAATTTGATTTTTTCTGAGAATTCCGGATACTAAAATTGTAGGAATTTCTTTCTTTTTAAGTTCATTTAAAAAATTGGGCCAAAACTCATATTTAACAAAAATTGCAATTTTTGGATTTACAATTTCTAGAAACTTTTTAGCATTTGCTTTTGAGTCTAGCGGCATGTAACAAACAACATCTGCTAAATCATAATTTTTACGAACTTCATATCCCGAAGGAGAAAAAAAAGTTACAAGAATTTTATACTTATTAAAGTCTTTTTTCAACGCTTCAATAATAGGTCTCGCTTGTTCAAATTCGCCCAAAGAAGCCGCATGAATCCAAATGGTTTCTTGGTTTTTTAATGGAGTGATTTTAGAAAAAGTCTCTTTTCTTCCATCAACAAAAAGCCTTATTTTTTTATTAAAAAAAGCGATGATTGCAAGTAGTATTGTTGCCTTAAAAACAAGAATGTTGTATAAAAAATTCATGAGGGCAAAAATACGAAATAGAAGTTAGTTAAATGCTTAAAATTATAGGCATAAAAAAAGTTACTCGAAAAAGAGTAACTTTTATAAAATATACAATGTCCCCCAACATAATATTTTGAATAAAAGTAACTATAAAAGTGAGCATTATCCTTAAAAATGTTCTTAATCTTGTGTTTTTTGTTCTAAAAGTTAATTCTAAATAAGCTTGATACGTTTAATCAACTCTTCTTTATACGTTTTACCTATCGGAATTTCGTCATTATTAATAATTATTGACGCCATTTGAACCTCCGAAATATGTTTTAAATTAACAACAAAACTTCTTTGAATTCTAACAAAGTTTGCGTCTAAACTTAAGAGAATATCACTTAAACTTCTTCTTACTAAAAACTTCTTTGTGTTCTTTAAATGTAATTCAACATACACATGATCACTTTTTAAATACAAGATATCATCGAAATAAATTTTAATAAAAGAACCTTTATTTTTAATAAAAAAAGCATCCTTTATTACATGACTATCATCTTCTTTATCTTCCTTATTTTTATTATTAATAGAAAAATTTGAAAGTGCAATTTCAATTGAAGTATACAATTCTTCTTTAGAAAAAGGTTTTATTAAATATGCAGGAGGCATTACTTCTTTTGCCTGATTTAAAGTTAAAGTATCTGCATTTGAGGTTAAAAAAATAAACGGAAAATGATAACTTTCTCTTATTTTTTTAGCAACATCTATTCCTGTTTTTTTTCCTGATAATTGAATATCTAAAATAGCAATATCTGGCAATTCTTCTTCAATTCTCTCAATAGCTTCTGTATAATTTATTGCAGGCTCTAAAGTTTCGTAACCTAATTCTTCTAATGCATCACAGATATTGTCTGCAATAATCATTTCATCTTCTACCACTAAAATTTTAACTTTATCCATCAAAAAGAAAATTAATCTACCAATTGTCTTGCATGTAAATCTTTAAAAACAATTTCAAAACGAGCTCCTTTAACACTTGTTAAACTTACACTACCATGTAATTGTTTTACCAATCTATTTACCAACCTTAAACCTAAACTTTTTGCTTTTTTTACATCAAAATCATTTGACAAACCAGGGCCATTATCTTCTACAATAAGTTTAAAATTATTGTCTGTTTCTTTATTTATAGAGATTGATAATGAATTCTCTTTTCCTTGTTTAAAAGCGTACTTATAAGAATTAGTAATTAATTCGTTAATTATTAAACCTAAAGGAATTGCGGTATCTACATCAAAGCTCATGTCTTTGGATTTTATTGATGTATCTATTTTATTTTCTGATTTAAAAAGTGATGATAATTCTTGTACCAACAAATGTATATACTCATCAAAATCTACTAAACCACTTTCGTTTTGATATAATTTCTGATGGATTAAAGCCATAGATTTTACTCTATTTTTACCTTCGTTTGCCAATTCTAGCGCTTTTTCATCTTCTATACCTTTGCTTTGTAATTCTAATAAACTCGAAACAATTTGAAAATTATTTTTTACTCTGTGGTGTACTTCTCTAACCAATAATTCTTTTTCTCTTAAAGACTCATTAATCAAACTATTTTTTTTACTTAGTTCTTTAGATTGCATCCTTATTTTACGAATTGTAAAAAGCGACATCAATAAAAAAACACCAATTAAAATTGCAATTATTAAAAATATTTTTGTTCTTTCTTTTTGACTTTCAATTTCAACTTCTTTTTCTTTAACAGCAATTTCTGTTTTATAATTAGACAAAGTTTCTGAAAGTTCTTTTGTGTAAATATTTTTTACTAAAACTATTTCATGTTTTTTATATCTAATACTTTCTTTATAAAAGTCATGAGCAACAAGCGCATCTGCACACCCTGAAATTAAATTAACAAAATCATGTTGATTTAAATCTTTACCTAATTCGGTAAACTTTTCTGTAAGCTCAAATACATTTTTAACTTCAAACTTATTTAAAATCTCATTTAATTGAGAACCCTTTTTTGTAAGCTTCGCTATAAATTTAGCATATAATGAGAATGATTGTATTTCTGAGTCTTTATCTTGATAAATCTCATCTAACAACTTATTTACTCGTTCATCATTACCACCTATATAAATATAAGCATCCACTAAATGTTCTAAAATAGCAATGTGGAAATCCGTTTGGTTTGGTAAGGTTTTTTCTAACTCTAAACTTTGCTCACAAACATCAATATATTCTTGCAGTTTACCTTCTTGAATTAAGAAATCTGTTAAATAATATAAAAAAACAATTTCTAGTTTAACATCTTTTAATTTTCTCGCCGCTTTAATACTTTTTAAGCATAACTCTTTACCTTTTAAGTCTTGTTTAATATTATACATTATAATAGGATGACTTGTAATTTGAGTTTTTAATGCTAAAACTCGATCATCTGCATCATTAAATTTATGTACGTAGGCTTCTAGCTTTTCATGTTCAATATTGGCTGCCTCTAAGGTAACCTCATCTCTTAAATTACCAATTTGACTCCATTTTATATGTACATAATCAGAATTTATGCTTTTATAATTATTTGGTTCTTTTACAAATTCATTTATAAAAGCATGAATAGTTAGGTAATTAAGAGATGTCCTTTTGCTTACTGATTTTAAAAAGGTATTGTATGCTTCATACGAGAGTTTTTCTCTGTCTGCAATTCTAGTTAAAATTGCTGTATAATCGTTGGTTTCTAATTTGCTTAAAAAGATAGATGCAGAATCTAATTTTTTATCTAAAATAAAACCTTCTATTTTTTTTACGAATTCTTTTTCAGAAACTTGCGTCTCTTGAGCGTTAAAACTCAAAATAAAAATAAAACAACATAATAATGTAAACAGTGTACTTTTCATATTTTGGGGATAAAGTAGAAATATAACATAAAATCATTTCAAAAAAAAACACTCAAACAATTAAATGTTTGAGTGTTTTAAAATAACTTATAAAAGTCTTATTTCTTAAACTTCAAATGGAGTTATAGATACATAAGATTTGTTGTCTCTTTTCTTTCTAAATTCAACAACTCCATCAACTTTAGCATGTAAAGTATGATCTTTCCCCATGTAAACATTTTCTCCTGGATTATGCGTTGTTCCTCTTTGACGAACAAGGATGTTTCCAGCAATTGCTGCTTGACCTCCAAATATTTTTACTCCTAGACGTTTCGATTCTGATTCTCTACCATTCTTCGAACTACCTACTCCTTTTTTATGTGCCATGATGTTATGGTTTTAAAATTGAATTTTTATTTAGTTAAAGCTTCAATTAATTCAGCTTTCTTAAGAGAAGTGTATCCAGCGATACCTTGATCTTTAGCAGCGTCTTTTAATTCTGCAACAGTCATAGAATTATAATCTGTTGTAGCTTCTTCTTTTACATCAGTCTTAAGAGTTTCCTCTTTTTTAGCTGATTTAGTTGCACCAGTAGCAGCGATAGATTCAATAAGAATCTGGCTAAAATACTGTCTGTGTCCGTTTTTCTTTTGAAAACCTTTTCTTCTTTTCTTTTTGAAAACGATTACTTTATCACCTTTTAAGTGACTTAAAATTTGAGCTGTTACAGAAGCTCCTTCTATAGCTGGGGCGCCAATTGTTACATTTCCAGCGTTATCAAGTAATAAAACGTTATCAAAAGTTACTTTTGATCCTGCTTCTCCTTGTAAACGATGAACGTATACTTTTTGGTCTTTTGCTACTTTAAACTGCTGCCCTGCTATCTCTACGATTGCGTACATACTTTTAGTTTTGCGTATTTATACTTATTAATGCACTTTTAATGCTAAAAATGCGGATGCAAATATACATATTTTTTAATATTGAACAATATTGTTTATTATAAAATATTTTTATCAAGAAAACCATATTTATTATCCCTTTTTAAAGGAGATTTAATTTTTTGTTTATTATTTTTGAAAAGACATTTTCTAAGCAAAAATTAATTTTGTAACAAAAAAGTAGAATTTGCGTCAAACTTAAAAACATATTTAAATAAAAATCAATGAAAAAAATTATTTTATCTTTTGCTTCAGCTATGTTATTTGCTTTTTCAGCACATGCACAGAAAGTAGAGTTTGAAGAGTATGATTTAAGTAATGGAATGCATGTAAT
>JANQTQ010000038.1 GCA_030731625.1 Polaribacter sp.
TTTTCTTGAATATCGCTTACTTTTCCTGAAGGATATAAAATAACAACATTTACACCTTTTGCTCCTAAAAACCCATTTGCAACAGCACCTCCAGTATCTCCAGAAGTTGCCACTAACACAGTAACTTCGTCGTCGTTATCTTTGTTAAAATACTCTAAGCATTTTGCCATGAATTTAGCGCCAACATCTTTAAAAGCCATTGTTGGTCCGTGAAATAATTCTAAAGAAGCAATGTTATCATCAACATTAACCAAAGGAAAATCAAAAGAAACAGTTTCTGCAACAATCTCTTTTAGTTTTTCAGCCGGAATTTCATCACCTACAAACTGTTTAATTACTTCAAAAGCAATTTCTTGATTTGTATAATCAGCAATATTTTCTATAAATTCTTTGGATAAAGGTGTTATTGTTTCAGGAAAATAAATCCCTCTATCTTTTGCCAAACCTTGTACAACTGCATTTTTAAAAGTTGATTTTGGCGATTTATGATGTAAACTATAGTAGTTCATTTTTTGGTTTTTGGTTCATTGTTTTTAGTGTGTGGTTTAGCCAACCTTTAACTAAAAACTATGTAATATTTTTATTCCTTCTTCATCAATTTTTGATGTAAACATTTCAAAATCTACAAATTTGTCTCTGTAGCTTAACTCAATAGCATCAAAAACTTCTTTAGCAGCATCATCACCTTTGCAAATTGCAAAAATTGTTGGTCCAGAACCACTAATTCCCGCGCCTAAGGCACCCGCATTTATGGCAGCATTTTTTACGTCATCAAAAAACGGAATTAATTTTTTACGATGAGGTTCTACCACAATATCAACTAAAGAATTGCTAATTAAATTGTAGTTATCTGTATATAAACCACTAATTAAACCACCAACATTTGCCCATTGTGTAATGGCGTCTTTTAACAAAATTTCTTTTGGTAAAACTTCTCTGGCGTCTTTTGTTTTTATTTCTATTTGCGGATGGATGGCAACAATTCTTAATTCGCTTGGAGCTGGTAATTTTACGATTTCTAAAGGCTCGTAACTTCTTACCAAGACAAATCCTCCATAAATTGCTGCAGAAACATTGTCTGCAATTGCAGAACCGCAGGCTACCTCCTCGCCATACATGGCAAATTTTGTTAATTCTAGTTTAGAATAGATGTCGCCTAATAATTGATTAGCACCAAAAGCAGCACCAGCAGCACTTGCAGCAGAGCTACCTAAGCCACTACCAGGATAAAAACCTTTGTGCATGGTAAGTTCAATACCAAAATCGGCATTAGCATCCTCTAACATTTTTTTTACAACAGCACCTGCTGCATTCTGATCAACATCATAAGTTAAATCTGCACCTGTAATATTAGAGATAACCGCTCCTTTATTTGGTGTTTTTGTAAATGTCATTTCATCACCAATTCCATCAATGGCAAAGCCAAGTGAATCAAATCCGCAAGAAACGTTTGCAACAGTTGCTGGGGCAAATAATTTTATATAGTCCATTTTTTTATAGTTTGTAGTATTCAGTTTTAGTTTTCAGTCAATATTGCTGAGAAAAGCAACTTAAATACTTTTTTATTTTTTAAATTAACATTTTCAGAAACAATTTTCAGTCAGTTGATGACTGTTTATTGTCACTGAAAACTGTCTACTAATTATTAGCAATTCTAATTACATCCGCAAAAATACCAGAAGCCGTTACATCTGCACCAGCACCAGCACCTTTAATTAATAAAGGATTTTCTGGATATCTATCTGTAAAAAACAAAACGATATTGTCGCTACCTTTTAAATTGTAAAAAGGATGCTCTGGAGCAATATGTTGTAAACCAACATTGGCTTTTCCGTCAATAAATTCGGCAACATATTTTAGGCGACAATTTTTATCATTCGCCTCTTTAAATGTATTTTGAAAATGATCTTCGTGTTTAATTAAAGACGCGTAAAAGTCTTTATTATTGGTAGTGTTTAAACTTTCTACTGGTAAAAAAGGGTTGTTTTCAATGTCTGATAATTCTAATTGATAGCCACTTTCTCTTGCTAAAATTAAAATTTTTCTAGCAACATCTACGCCACTTAGATCAATTTTTGGATCTGGTTCTGTATAGCCTTCTTTCTGTGCTTGTGCAACTACATCATGAAACGTTGAATTTTCATCAAAATTATTAAACACAAAGTTTAAACTACCAGATAAAACAGCCTGAATTTTATGAACTCTATCACCCGAATTTATTAAATTTTTAAGTGTATCAATAATTGGTAAACCTGCACCAACATTCGTTTCAAATAGAAATGAAGCATTGTATTTTCTAGAAACTTGTTTCAGTGTTTTATAATTTTCAAAACTAGAAGCACATGCAATTTTGTTACAAGTTACCACAGAAATGCTAGCACGTAAGTATTTTTCATATTCTTCAGAAACTTGCTGATTCGCAGTATTATCTATAAAAACACTATTGATAAGATTACTTTCTTTTACTTTTTGATGGAAACTATCTAAAGTTGCTGGTTCTCCATTTTCTAAAGCTTCTTTCCAGTTTTCTAAATCGATGCCTTCGTTGTTAAAAGCCATTTTTCTAGAATTTGCAATCCCGATAACTCTAATACTTAGCTTTAAGTTTTCTTTTAAGAATTTCTTTTGTTGATGTATTTGTGCTAAAAAGCGTTCGCCAACATTACCAACACCTGTTACAAATAAGTTTAATTCTTTCGTTTTTTCTTCAAAAAATTGTTGATGTAGCGTGTTTAATGCTTTTTCTGCATCATTTTTATTGATAACCGCCGAGATATTTTTTTCTGATGAACCTTGCGCAATTGCTCTAACATTTACGTTATTTCTACCCAAAGCGCTAAACATTTGTCCGCTTAAGCCTTGGTGATTTTTCATGCTTTCGCCAACAACTGCAATAATTGCCAAATCATTTTCTACAATAATTGGTTTTATTTTCTTTCTGTCAATTTCTATGCTAAAAGTTTCATCCAAAAAGATTTTAGCTTTTTGAGCATCAGTATCATAAACACCCACACAAATTGAGTGTTCTGAAGAAGCTTGTGTAATAAAAACTACATTTATTTTATGTTGCGAAAGTGTTTCGAACAATCGTTTCGAAAAACCAGGAATTCCAATCATTCCGCCACCTTCTAATGTAATTAAGCTAATATTTTCTATGTGCGAAATTCCTTTTACGTCAGTTCCTTTTTTAGGATTATTAGAAATTAATGTTCCAAAATTTTCTGGATCAAAAGTGTTTTTAATTCTAATCGGAATTTCTTTTCTTAAAGCAGGTTGTATAGTTGGTGGATATAAAACTTTAGCACCAAAATGAGAAAGTTCCATGGCTTCTTCATAAGAAATTTCTGAAATAGGATACGCTTGTTTTACAACTCTTGGGTTTGCAGTGTACATTCCACTAACATCTGTCCAGATTTGTAGTTCATCCGCATTTAAATCGGCAGCATAAATAGCTGCAGAATAATCAGACCCACCTCTACCTAAAGTAGTTGTTTCTTCTTTAGAGTTAGATGAAATAAATCCGCCTAAAACAATAACTTGGTGTTTGTTTTTATCAAAAAAAGCACTAATATTTTTACTGGTTACAGTAAAGTTTACCTGTGCATTTAAGTAATCATCATTGGTAATAATTAAATCTCTACTATCAGCATGGTTTGCATCAAATACTTCTTTTGCAGCATTTGCAATAATGTAAGAAGAAAGTCTTTCTCCAAAACTAGAAACCTTTGCCAACGTTTTATCAGATAATTCTTGTAATAAATAAATACCAGAATAAATTGATTCTAATCTATCAAACAGATACGTAACTTCTTCAGAAACTTCCTTTTTGTTTTCAAAAATTACATCATCAATTATATGATAATGTAATTCTTTTATGAATTCTAATATTTCTTTAGCAACAATTATATCTTCTAAAGCGGCATTTGCACCACTTAATAATTTATCGGTTGTTTTGCCAAATGCAGATACAATAACGGCAACTTTATTTTTTTCTGATGCTTTAGCTACAATTGCTAAAACTTTCTTTATGTTTTCTGAGTTTGCTACAGATGAGCCTCCAAATTTTAATACTTTCATCTTTTTATGATAATAGTTTATGTGATAATTATATGATTTATTTCGTTTTTACGAAAAATAGTTGACCTAAATAATATGAATATAAATAACCCCTAAAGGGTTGTAGTTGTAGATGTTGTGCGAATAAAAGTGTGCATAGAAATACAAACTACAGATGCAGTTTTAGAAGAATTTGTATTTATTTTAGAATAATTCACATCACAAAAATAGCAGTATTATTTATTTTGATAGATTTTAGAGGGTGTTTTTTTAAATATAAAGTCAATTAATATGGTTTTCGTAAAAATAATAATCAAATTATTAAAAATTCTTATTTTTATGAGATGAATTTAATTTTTCTTTAATGATTAAGGCAATTGGCTTATTCTCTATTTTACTTTCTAACCAAGATAAAATATCTAAATATAAAAAGGCTCTTTTTTCATACGGATGGTCTTCGTATTTTTTTAGTTTTGTATGAATTTTTTTAAACTCATTTTTTATTTCATGCGGAAAAACATCACTCAAGTCTCTAATAGATGTTAAAAACACTTTCTGAACCTCTTGAAGGTTTTCCATTTTTAGTAAATACTTATAAGTGTCTACAAACTGTCTTTCTAAATCGTAATCTAATCCACATTCATAATGGGCAATAAGATTTAAAATTCGTGCAAAGCATTGTAAATCTTCTGCAGCGCTAATGTTTTTAGATTTTATAATAGTTTGTAAATATTCTATACAAAGTTCGTTTTTACCCATACCAAAATACAAGCACGCAATCTTATAATAAAGCATTACGATGTAATGATTGTCTAATCTGCTCTTGTACTTTTCAATTTTTTTGTTAATAATTTCTACTAAATATTCCCCTTCAGAAAAAGTGGCTTCTAAGAAATGTAAATGCAATTTATTTGCGTATAAATATTGAAAAATTAAAAGCTCTGTATTTGTGTTTAAAGGAATTGTATTCTGCTCAATTTCTTCTTCAAAAGAGGCTAGTTCTTGTTTAAATGTAGATGCTTTCTTTACGAAAAAAGAAGCTTCTAATAAATAATTAATCCCTTTTAAATAAAATACAGGGTGTAAAACAACATATTTCTTATCTTCTCTAAATAAATCTACCCATTTGCTGGCGTATTTATAACTTTGGATAAAATCTTGCGTTAAAAAACTAAACCATAAATGAGATTTGTAAAGCCATAATTTTTCTCTAAAACCAAGGTTGTTAAATTTATATTTTGGTAGTTTGCTATAAAAGTAAGCGTTTACAAACTCTAATTCTTCATTATTTTTTACGTATCCGTTCTGTAATAAATGACTATACAGTTGCAGCGACAAATTAGATAATTTACTGGCCATTACATTTTGTAAACTCAGGTCTTTTGCTTGCACAGAAAGTTGATCTGCTCTATTGCTTAAACTTCTTGTAATGTATTGTGTTTCAATTACTTTTTCTAGTTCTACAATTTCGTAAGCAATATTTTTCTCCTCGTTTTCTAGTGCTAAATGTTTTGCCTTATCTAGTAATTTTAAACTCTGTTTGTATAAGCCTTTTTGATATAAAACAGTTGCAAAATCTAATTGTTCTCTAATTTGAATTCTTATGTTTTTATGCGCAGGATTTAAACGAAGACTTATTAATATTTGTTTGTATAAATGCGCTTTTAAATTAGAAAGTTGCTGCTTAGAAACAATGCCGCTGTTTATGATAACTTTTTCGTCATATATTTTTAACTTTTCTAAAAATTTGAAAAGCGAAAAAAATTTGGCATCAATATTACCACCTAATCTACCAACATATAAATTAAATTGTCTTTTTTCAGACTTGGTTAAAGACTTGATAAGAACAAAAAGGGCATCATTTTGTTGATTGGCTGATGTAACAATTTTACTCATAATTAACTGATATTAAATTACTTGCATTTTTTATAAGTAAATTAGAAATCGTGCAAGATGTTACTTAAACGTATTTGTTGAAAACAAAATAAATACATTTGATAAAATATAAAGATAATCTTTACAAAATTATGCAAGATAATAAAGTTCAAATTTTTGACACAACTTTAAGAGATGGAGAGCAAGTGCCTGGTTGTAAGTTAGATACCAAGCAGAAATTGGTCATAGCAGAAAGATTAGATTTACTTGGTGTAAATGTGATAGAGGCGGGTTTCCCGGTTTCTAGCCCAGGAGATTTTAATTCTGTGTCTGAAATTGCTAAAATTGTAAAAAATGCTACTGTTTGCGGACTAACACGAGCGGTAGAAAATGATATAAAAGTAGCTGCAGAAGCTTTAAAATTTGCAAAATATCCAAGAATTCATACTGGTATTGGTACTAGCGATTCGCATATAAAATTTAAATTTAATTCTACTAGAGAAGAAGTTATAGAACGTGCAGTAAAAGCAGTTGCATATTCAAAATCTTTTGTAGAGGATGTTGAGTTTTATGCGGAAGACGCCGGCAGAACAGATAATGAATATTTAGCAAGGGTTTGCGAGGCGGTCATAAAAGCTGGTGCAACAGTTTTAAATATTCCAGATACAACGGGTTATTGTTTGCCAGAAGAGTATGGTGCAAAAATGAGATATTTACGTGAAAATGTAAAAGGTATAGATAAAGTAATTCTTTCTTGTCATTGTCATAATGATTTAGGTATGGCAACTGCAAACTCAATTGCTGGTGTTATAAATGGTGCTCGTCAAATAGAGTGTACTATAAATGGAATTGGAGAGCGTGCAGGAAATACAGCTTTAGAAGAAGTTGTAATGGTATTAAAACAACATCCTTATTTAAATTTAGAAACGAGTATTAATACAAAACTATTATACGATACAAGTATTTTAGTTCGTGAAAGTATGGGAATGCCTGTGCAGCCAAATAAAGCAATTGTTGGTGCAAATGCATTTGCGCATAGTTCTGGAATTCATCAAGATGGCGTTATAAAAAACCGAGAAACATACGAAATTATGGATCCTGAAGATGTTGG
>JANQTQ010000039.1 GCA_030731625.1 Polaribacter sp.
ACCTGCTGATTACAAATCAGCTGCTCTAGCCAGCTGAGCTACATCGGCTTTTGTTAAAAAAACAATCCGCTATTTCTAACGGATTGCAAATCTACATAGTTTATTTTGTTTTAAAAAACTTTTTTGAAGTTTTTTTTATTTTTTTTTCATTTTTATGAAATCAATGAATCTCTCTGCTTCTCTTTTGATCTTTTTAACTGTCTCTTTAAATTATCAACCGCTGCGTTTACGCCTTCTTCAAAGGTTTTTGTATCTCTTTTAACGATTAACTCGCTACCTGGTATATTAATTTTTATTTCTGTGATTTTATTTTCTTTATCGCTTGTGTTTTGAACTTTTAAAAAGACCTCTGCATCTACTATCTTATCATGGAACTTTTCTAACGATTCTACCTTCTTTTCTACAAACTTAATTAATTCGCTGTCGGCGTTAAAGTTTACTGATTGTGTGAATACTTTCATAAATCATTCTTTTTTATGTTGCTCCTAGGGTGAGCTTGGTTATATACTTTTTTTATAACTTCAAGACTATTGTGTGTATAGACTTGAGTGGAGGCTAAAGAGGAATGCCCTAGCAATTCTTTAACTGAATTTAAATCTGCTCCTTCGTTTAACAGGTGTGTTGCAAAAGAATGTCTTAAAATATGAGGACTCTTTTTAACCTTAGAAGTCACGTTACTAAAGTATGAATTTATAATTCTGTACACAAGAGTTTCGTTCATTTTATTTCCTTTCTTTGTGATGAAAAGCTCATCTGCACCAATACTAAATTCCTTTTTTAACTCTAAAAAGCTCTTTAAAGTTGATACAACAGACTGCAATAGAGGCACAAAACGCTCTTTATTTCTTTTACCTAAGACCTTTACCGTTTTATCTGAAAAACTAATATTTTTTTCTTTGATATTAATGAGCTCAATTCTTCTGATACCTGTTGAGTAAAATAGTTCTACAATTAATTTATTTCTTACGGATGTAAAATCGTTTTCTGCACTAATATTTTGAATTACGGTATTTATTTCTTTGGATGTAAAAGGAACTTGTATTTTTTTTGCGATTTTTAAAGCTTTGTGCTTTGAAAGTGGGTTTATTTCTATTTGTTTACTTTTTTGGAGAAATTTGTAAAATGATTTTAACGAACTAACTTTTCTATTGATTGTTCTATTAGAAATATCGCTATCTACTAAAGAAACAATCCAATTTCTTATTTGTGGATAATTTACGTCTACTAATTCGTTTTGATTATATTCTGCGTTTAGAAAATTGCTAAAAGAAGTTAAATCATTTTTATACGCATTTACCGTATGAATAGAGTATTTTTTTTCGAGCGATAAATAATCTAAAAAATGTGCTATCAAAATTACCAGTTGTTAGTTGTTAGTAAAACTACAAAAAAATAAACATAAAAAAACTCGTATCAAATAAATTGATACGAGTTTTAAAGTATTAAAATAAGTTATTACTAACCGATTTCTTCTTGTGTTCTTAATTTTTGAACGTAAGACGCTTTAATTCTTTGAGCTCTTTTCGCTACAGATGGCTTCGTAAAGTTTTTTCTGTTACGCAAGTTTTTCATTGTCTTGGTTCTATCGAATTTTCTCTTATAGCGCTTTAAAGCTCTATCGATATTTTCTCCTTCTTTTACAGGTATAATTAACATAAGTATGCACCTCCCTTCATCGTATCTTTATATTTTGAATAGTATTGAAACTATTTGGTTTATTTTTTGGACTGCAAATGTACTTACAAATAATGAATTGACAATTACTAATTTAAATTATTTTAATACCTTGATTTGCGTTAGGGATTGAAGCGGCATCCTTTTTTGTTTTTCACAAAAAAGATATAGCGAAAAGCCCGACCTTTAGGGAACGCCCTGATATTAGTTTGCAGTATTCAGTAGCAGTTATCAGTTATCAGTTATCAGTTATCAGTTATCAGTTATCAGTTATCAGTTATCAAAACTAAGAAATTGGAACTCATATGTCTTCATTAAAAAGAAAAATTCTACAAAATTTTAAAACCTTGTAGAATTATATGTTTATAAATTAAGCGAGATTATGTTGCTGGTTTATATTCTTTGTGGTCTATTACAATTTTTGCAATAATTTCTTTTAAAATTTCTGATGTTCCGCCACCAATTGGCCCTAATCTGCTATCTCTTAATAAACGCGCCATGGGATACTCTTCCATATACCCATAACCTCCTAACATTTGTAGTGCGTCATATATAACTTCGTCTGCTATTTTTGTTGATAGTAACTTAGACATACTTGCTTCTTTAACAACATATTGACCGTCATTTAAACGTTTTACGATAGAATAATTATATTCTCTACACATATCAACTTGACTTGCCATTTCGGCTATTTTGTGCCTTAACGCTTGAAATTTATCTAGAGATTTACCAAAGGCTACACGTTCTTTCATATAATTTACGGCATAATCTAGAGCAAATTCTGCTCTTGCATGGGCATTAACCCCCATAATTAAACGCTCTAAAGCAAAATGTTGCATAATGTAAGGAAAACCTTTTCCTTCTTCTCCTAATAAGTTTTCTGCAGGTATTTCTACATTATCGAAAGCGAGTTCTCCTGTATCAGAGGCTTTCCAACCTAATTTATCTAACATTGTTGCAGATAAACCTTTTGATTCTCTATCAACTACAAAAAGACTTATTCCTTTATATTTATCTGATGCATCTGTTTTTGCTGCAACTATTAAATAATCTGAATAAACGCCATTGGTGATAAACGTTTTTGAGCCGTTTAAAATATATTTGTCGCCTTTTTTAATTGCTGTAGAACGCATTCCTGCAACATCACTTCCGCCAAAAGGTTCTGTAATACACAAACATCCTACCATTTCTCCTTCTACACTTGGTAGTAAATATTTTTGTTTTGTAGCTTCGGATGCTTCTTTGTTTAAATGTGTCATCGCTAAATATTCATGCGCCCACATTGCAGCTGCAAATCCGCCAGAATTTACTTTTTGTAATTCTTCTAAAAAGATAACGGTATAAAAAAGGTCTAGATCCAGTCCTCCATATTCTTCTGGAGTTGATAAACCAAAATAACCCATTTCACCAAATTTCTTCCAAATAAAACGATCTATAAATCCTTGCTTTTCCCATTTTTCTATATGAGGAACTACTTCTTTTTGTAAAAATTCTTTAAAACTTGAGCGAAATGCTTCATGCTCTTCAGTAAAATACATACTGTTCATAAGCCTACAATTTGTTTGTTATTAGTTTCGTTATTTAGCTAACAAATATAAGACTATTCTATCATACTTATCTAAAGGAAAATCTTTGATGGTTTTTAATTCTGAAATATCTTGAAGCTCTGCAACCTCATCTCGGTAATTAAATATTTTTTTACACAGCTCATAATCGATATAAGGATTTTTGAGTAATTCCTTGAAAGTAACCGTGTTTACATTTTGTTTTTTGATGCTTGGTTTCTCAACAATTTTAAAGATTGATAAAACTTTAGCTGCAACAATTTTATCTAATCCCCAAACTTCATACAGTTGGTTCTCAAAAGTAAATCCCTGCAATTTAGAACGATACTGAATAATACGTTCAGAAAAAGCAACGCCAATTCCGTTAATTGTTTTAAAATCTTCTGCTGTTGCTTTGTTGATGTCGTTAGTTGTAATTGTTTTCTTTATAAATGTGTTTTTAGTTTCGTTTGACGTAAAACTACTTTTTGTATTTTCTTGATTTTGCTTTGTAACCCAATCTGGGAATTTAAAAAAAGGACCAATTTTATTGAGTAAAGAATCTGATATTTTAGTTACTTGCTGAAATTCTTTTTTGGAGTTGACAAATTTATTTGATTTTCTAAAAGTGAGTAATCTGTCTATTTCTGCTAAAGACATTCCTAATTGTTCTCCTTTATAATCTGTGATATAATTTGGATTAAAAGGATAGATTTTAGGCTTTCTATTTTCAATTTCAATAGCTTTTAAACTATCAATTTGATTTTGAAAAGCACCAATTTCTGGTGTATTTGTACTTATGATTTTATCAGAAGAAAAAACATCAGAAAAAATAAAACTTTGAAGTATTAGTATACATATAACTAAAATAAAAATCCCATTTCTTTGGCTTTTGGTATACCAGAAATGGGATTTAAATAGTTTCATACTAATTGATATTTTACATGTGTTTCGTTACGTCTATTGCACCGTCTTGAATTGCTTCTTTTTTGATAGAAATTGCGCCTAAATAACGTTTCATCTCTTGTCTTACTTTTGGAAACAAGAATAATAAACCAATCATATTAGGAAAAACTAGCGCCAAAATCATCGCATCAGAAAACTTGATAACTGCATCTAAAGTTGCAGCAGCTCCAATAACAACGAATATTAAAAATAATATTTTATACGTCATATCAGCAACCTTTCCTTTACCAAATAAATATTTCCAAGATTGTAAGCCATAATAAGACCAAGAAATCATTGTAGAAAATGCAAATAAAACAATTGCAATTGTTAACACATAAGAAAAATGTGGAATTACAGAATCGAAAGCCATTGATGTTAAATCTACACCATTAATGGTTTCTCCTGTTGAATTTAAAATTACGCTACTTCCGTGTTGTGCAGTATAATTAAATACAGATTGCGCATCTGTACCGTTAATATTAAAAAAGATAATAACTAAAGCCGTCATTGTACAAATAACAACTGTATCAATAAATGGCTCTAAAAGTGCCACAACACCTTCGGATGCTGGGTATTTTGTTCTAACAGCAGAATGCGCAATGGCAGCAGAACCCGCACCGGCTTCATTAGAAAATGCTGCTCTTTGAAAACCAACAATTAACACTCCTACTAAACCACCAAGTCCAGCCATTGGCGAAAATGCGCCGTCCATAATTAATTGGAAAGCAAAACCAATATCAGTAAAATTCGCAAAAATAATTACTAGAGAAGCTACAATGTAAAGTCCTGCCATGAAAGGGACAATTTTTTCTGTAATTTTAGCAATACGCTTAATACCACCAATAATTACGATACCTACTAAAATAGCTAAAATAACACCTATAATTACTCCGTTAGAACCACCTTGTAAATTAAACAAAGAACTAATTTGTACAGCAGCTTGGTTAGATTGAAAAGCATTACCACCTCCAAAAGATGCACCTACACAAAGTATTGCAAAAATTACGCCTAATACTTTACCCGCAGTTCCAAAACCAATTTCTCTAAACCCTTTTGATAAATAATACATTGGACCACCATAAATGGTTCCATCTTCGCCAACATCTCTATATTTTACACCTAAAGTACATTCTACAAATTTTGTAGACATTCCTAGCAATCCACAAACAACCATCCAAAAAGTTGCTCCAGGACCACCAAGTCCAATTGCAACGGCAACACCTGCAATATTCCCTAAACCTACCGTTCCAGAAACTGCTGTTGCTAATGCTTGAAAATGCGAAACTTCACCATGAGCGCTTTCGTCACGAATTGTGTCTGCTATATCTTCTTCTGCTAAGGCCTCATCATTGTTATATAATTTATCTACACCATGTTTTTCGATGTCTACATATTTACCTCTTACAGTATTGATAGCTGTCTTGAATTTTGTAATACCCGGAAATTTAAAATAAATAGTAAAAAAAGTTGCACCTAAAACTAATAGTAAAACTACAAAAGGAATGTTATAGCCTGCAATTGGTACAGTAGTTAACACTAAGTTTTCCCACCAAGTTGCAAACGGCATAAATGCATCATTTACCTGTTCGTCTAATCCTTTTTCTTGAGCAAATGACAACATAGGAATCGCTAATAAAAGCAACGAAAGATTTTTTTTCTTCATAATTTAATAGTGTTATTTTGTTTTGTTTGAATATTTGAATTTACAGCCTGCAATATCCTAAAAAATTGCTCTTTTAACAACTTTTATGGGCAAAATGTACATTTTACATTAAGGATTCCTTAAATCTCTGTATATCTTCCTTAAAAGATTTTGGATAAAACCCTAATTCTTTATTTGTTTTAGATAAATTAAACCCTGTTTTTGGCGGTCTTAGCGCTTTTTGGTTTAATGTAGTTGACAAAATTGGTTTCATAAATTTTTTATCTAAATTAAAAACCTCTGCAACTTGTTGTGCTATCTCAAAAACACTTAATACTGTATTTGACGCAATATGATAAATTCCTACTGCTTTTTTATCCATCGCTATTTTACATGCCAATGCCAAATCTTCTACATAGGTTGGCGCTCTATATTGATCGTTAACAACCGTAATCTCTTGTCCTTTTTCTAGCATATCTTTCACCCAAAGAACAATATTAGTTCTACTCATATCAAACACTTGTCCGTAAACTAAAATGGTTCTTAGAATGGTATACTTTATTTTTGAGTTAACAACCATTTCTTCGGATTTAACTTTAGACAATCCATAGTAGCTTAATGGATTTACTTTATCTGTCTCTTTATAATTCCCTTTTTCTCCATCAAAAACAAAATCAGTAGAAAGGTGAATTAAATGTACATTTAAGGATTTAGAAATTTCTGCCAGCCATTTTACAACTGTTATGTTTAACAAATCACAAGCCTCTTTATGCTCCTCACAAACGTCTACTTGGGTTATTGCCGCTGTATTAATAATAAAACTTGGTTGAATTTCAGTAAGTGTTTCTTTGAGTTTTATCTCGTTAGTAAGATCAATAGAAATGTAGTTAAAATCCTCTCTTCCACTTCTATTTTTTCCTTTTGAAAAACCAAAAACTTGGTATTTTTCTTTTTCCTGAAGCAATAATTTTACGAGCGTTTGACCTAGTAAACCGTTACTACCTGTAATTACAACTTTTATCATTAAAATAATTGTCTTAATTTTATAATCTGTTCTGGTCTTCCTAATACGATTAAATGAGATCCTTTTATTAGTATAGAATCTGCTTCTGGATTTATGATATA
>JANQTQ010000040.1 GCA_030731625.1 Polaribacter sp.
TGGTACAACTTTATATGATGATAAAGGTGAAGGTTTTGTAATTAAAAAAGGGAAGATTAGAGGAGAAGAAAGTCATGGAATGATTTGTGCCGAAGACGAATTAGGTCTTGGTAAAAGTCATGACGGAATTCTTATTTTAAATGAAGATTTAGTAGAAGGTACGCCTGCTGCTAAAGTATTTAATATTGAAACAGATTATGTTTTTGAAATTGGTTTAACACCAAATAGATCGGATGCAATGAGCCATTTTGGTGTGGCAAGAGATTTAAGAGCTGGTTTAATTCAAAAAGGATTACAATTAGAATTAATTTCTCCTTCCGTAAGTAATTTTCATGTAGATGAAAGAACTTTACGTTTTGATGTTGAAGTAGAAAATAAAGAATTAGTGCCTCGTTATTGTGGAATTGTAATTTCAGATTTAACAGTAAAAGATTCTCCAGAATGGATTCAAAATAGGTTAAAAGCGATCGGAATTACGCCAAAAAATAATATTGTAGACATTACAAATTATGTGTTGCATGAGTTAGGTCAACCTTTACACGCTTTTGATGCTCAAAAAGTGAAAGGAAATAAAATTATAGTAAAAACATTAGAAGAAGGAACAAAGTTTACAACTTTAGATGGAGTAGAAAGAACGCTTTCTGCTGATGATATTATGATTTGCGATGAAGATGCTACACCTCTTTGTCTTGGTGGTGTTTTTGGAGGATTAACTTCTGGAGTTTCAGAAACTACAACTTCTATATTTTTAGAAAGTGCTTATTTTAATCCTGTTTCTATTAGAAAATCGGCTAAAAGACATGCTTTAAATACAGATGCTTCTTTTCGTTTTGAACGTGGAATTGATATAAACAGTACAAAATACGCCTTAAAAAGGGCTGCTTTGTTAATTGAAGAATATGCTGGAGGAAAATTATCTTCTGATATTTCTGATTTTTATCCCGTAAAAATTGAAGACTTTCAAGTGTTTTTCAATTATGAAAATGCCTACAGATTAATTGGTCAAGAGATTCCTAAAGATACCATCAAAAATATTTTAGCTTCTTTAGAAATTAAAATTAATAGTGAAACCGAAAGTGGTTTAGGGTTAACAATTCCTTCTTATAGAACTGATGTTCAGCGTGAAGCAGATATTATTGAAGAAATTTTAAGAGTTTACGGATATAATAATATTGAGTTTTCTCATAAATTAAATACATCTATTTCTTTCGATTCTAATACCGATACAAAAATAGAAAACGTTATTGCAAATCAATTAAGTTCTTTAGGATTTAATGAAACAATGGCAAATTCTTTAACAAAAGCTAGTTATACAGATTTATCAGAAAACATAAATTCAGAAGCAAATGTTGCCATGCTAAATCCTTTAAGTAATGATTTAGGTGTTATGCGTCAGTCTTTATTATTTAGCGGTTTAGAGTCTGTTTCTTACAATATAAATAGAAAAAATAATTCTTTGAAGTTTTATGAATTTGGTAAAACATATCATAACTATAACAATAAATACCAAGAAGATAAACATTTAACCCTTTTTGTAACTGGTAACAGAACAAAAGATTCATGGAATACAACCGCTAAAATTTCTGATTTCTTTTATTTAAAAGGAATTATAACATCAATTTTAAGCAGATTAGGTATAGGAAATGTAAAAACAGTACCAACTAAAGATGATGTTTTTTCTGAAGGAATTTCTTTAAGCTTAGGTAAAATTAAGTTGGTAGATTTTGGAATTGTAAAACGAACTGTTTTAAAAGAGTTTGGTATTAAACAAGAAGTATTATTTGCTGATTTTAATTGGGATAATATTTTAAAATTATCTAGTAAAAAAAATAGTAAAGTTTCAGAACTTTCTAAATTTCAATCAGTAAAAAGAGATTTAGCCTTGTTAATTGATACTAAAGTTGAATTTAAAGAGGTGTATAATTTAGCTTTTCAATCAGAGAAAAATCTATTAAAAGAGGTAGATTTATTTGATGTTTATGAAGGTGATAAATTACCAGAAGGTAAAAAATCGTATGCAGTAAGTTTTGTTTTACAAGACGAAACTAAAACTTTAGAAGACAAGCAAATTGATAAAATAATGCAAAAATTACAGCAAACTTTCGAGAAGAATTTAGAAGCTGTTTTAAGATAAATTAATAAGCTCCTTTTGGAGCTTTTTTTATATTTTTTTAGTATGTATAAACTAGTTATAAGACCGATTTTTTTTCTTTTTGATCCAGAGAAAATACATTATTTTACGTTTTCTTTGATAAAATTTTTATGTAAAATTCCTTTTGTTTCTAATATTTTTAGAAGTTTATATCAAGTAAATAATAAAAAAAAATTAGAACGTACTTTATTTGGATTGACTTTTAAAAATCCAGTTGGATTGGCAGCTGGTTTTGATAAAAATGCAGTTTTATATAATGAATTGGCAAACTTTGGTTTTGGCTTTATAGAAATTGGTACAGTAACTCCAAAAGGGCAAGTTGGGAATCCTAAAAAAAGATTATTTCGTTTAAAAGATGATCAAGGAATTATCAATAGAATGGGGTTTAATAACGAAGGTTTACAAACCGCTATTCAGCAATTAAAAAAGAACAAAGGCAAGGTTATTATTGGCGGAAATATTGGTAAAAACACACAAACTTTACCAGAAAATTATACAGCAGATTATTTAGAATGCTTAAAAGGTTTGCATCCTTACGTAGATTATTTTGTATTGAATGTAAGTTGTCCAAATGTGGGAAGTCATGCAAAATTAAATGATAAAGACTATTTAGTAGAGTTAATTTCCGCTTGTCAGAAATTAAATAATGAACTTTCTAAAACAGGTCGATCAAAATTGAAACCAATTTTGCTTAAAATTGCTCCGGATTTAAATAATCAGCAATTAGATGAAATTATAGAATTGGTTGCAGAAACTAAAATAGACGGAGTTATAGCTTCAAATACATCAACAAATAGAGACAATTTAAAAGTTTCTAAAGAACGTTTAGCAGCAATTGGTAATGGAGGCGTAAGTGGACAGCCAATTAAAAATCAGAGCACAAAAGTGATTAAATATTTGGCTGATAATTCTAATAAATCTTTTCCAATAATTGGAGTAGGAGGTATTCATTCTGAAAAAGATGCTTTAGAAAAAATAGAAGCTGGCGCTGATTTGGTACAAATTTATACAGGTTTTATTTATGAAGGTCCCGGTTTGGTCAAAAGAATTAATAAAGCAATTTTAGAAAAATTCTAAGGTGTTTTTTTATTTTCTAATTTGTAAAAATGTTTGAAATCCTAATTTCTTTTGTTTTAGCTACTTCAATTTTAGCAATTTCACCGGGACCAGATAATATTTTTGTCTTAACACAAAGTATTGTAAATGGTAAAAAGTTTGGATTAGCAACTGTTTTTGGTCTGATTTCTGGATGTTTAGTACATACCACTTTATTGGCTTTTGGAGTTTCTGCAATTATAAAAGAATCAGAAAATTTATTTTTTGGGATAAAATTATTTGGAGCCATGTACTTATTATACTTAGCTTTTAAAGTCTACAAATCCGATGCTTCAATTATTTTATCAGAAGAAAATGTAGAAAAGAAAACTACTTTACAGCTGTTTAAACAAGGGTTTATTATGAATGTTTTAAATCCGAAAGTTTCTATTTTCTTTCTAGCTTTTTTTCCAGGTTTTTTGTTTTCTGACAGTATTTCTACTGTAATTCAGTTTTACGTATTGGGCTTATTATTTATGTTAGTTTCTCTTATTATTTTTTCTACAATTGCTATTTTAGCCGGAGTAATATCAGCAAAAATCAAAGAAAATAAAAATATTGGCTTGTATTTAAAATGGACTCAAATCGTTGTTTTTGTGTTGATTGCTGTTTTTATTTTGATTTAATTTTATTTATAATCCCGATAATTTAATTTCTTTTCTAGTACATTATTTAGCTCAATTCTAGTTTTTTTGCTTCATTTTCAAATTACCTTGTCTATGCTGTTTATTAGCGTTTCAAATTTGTACTTTTGCAATCCTTAATTAAAAAATGAAAGTGAATTTAACTCAATATACATCAGAATTTAAATACAATTGGAGGCTTGCAGCTCCGGTTATGTTAGGTATGTTAGGGCATACTTTCGTGGTTTTTATTGATAATATTATGGTTGGGCAATTAGGAACTGCAGAATTAGCCGCAGTTTCTTTAGGTAATAGTTTTATGTTTATTGCCATGTCTATCGGAATCGGTTTTTCTACAGCAATTACACCTTTAATTGCAGAAGCAGATTCATCAGATAATTTACAACAAGCAAGATCTACATACAAAAGTGGTTTGTTTTTATGTACAACTTTAGGAATCGTTTTGTTTTTAGGAATTTATTTTTCCAAACCATTAATGTACTTAATGAAACAGCCAAAAGAGGTGGTAGAATTGGCAATTCCGTATTTAGATTTAGTGGCTTTTTCTTTAATTCCGCTAGTTATTTTTCAAGCCATAAAGCAATTTAGCGACGGAATGTCTATGACCAAATACCCAATGTATGCTACATTGATTGCGAACATTGTAAACATCGTTTTAAACTACCTTTTAATCTTTGGAAAGTTTGGTTTTCCAGAAATGGGTATTGTTGGTGCAGCTTATGGAACGCTTGTTTCTAGAGTAATTATGGTTTTATATTTGTGGCTTTTGTTGCGTTATAAAAAGCGATCAGCTCAAATTGTGAAGAATATAAAGTTGTTTGTATTGGATTTAGTGATGATCAAAAAAATTATAAATTTAGGTTCTTTAAGCGCCATGCAAATGTTTTTTGAAGTAGCTATTTTTACTTCAGCAATTTGGTTAAGTGGTTTATTGGGCAAAAATCCTCAAGCAGCAAATCAGATTGCCTTAAATTTATCTTCGATGACATTTATGGTTGCCATGGGGTTAAGTGTTGCCTCTATGATTAGAGTAGGAAATCAAAAAGGATTACAAAACTATAAAGAATTGCGTAGAATTGCATTTTCAATCTTTTTTTTAGGATTAATTTTAGCCACGATTTTCGCAGCGTTATTTTTTATTTTCCATAAAGTAATGCCAACTATTTATGTTGATTTAAATGATAAAGTGAATTATGCTGATAATATGGAAGTAATTTCAATAGCTTCTAAATTACTAATTGCTGCAGCATTTTTTCAGATTTCTGATAGTATTCAAGTGGTTGTTTTAGGTGCTTTACGAGGTTTACAAGACGTTAAAGTGCCAACAATACTAACGTTTATTTCTTATTGGGTGGTAGGTTTTCCTGTTTCTTATTTTCTAGGAAAAGAGGAAATGTATGGTAGTTTTGGAATTTGGCTAGGATTATTAGCAGGTTTAACAACAGCGTCAATATTATTATTTATCAGATTTAATTCGTTAACTTTAAAGTTGATAAAAGAAAAAAGCGAACAAGAGTTAACGATAGTCAATTAATATACTAATGATCTCAAATTAAAGAAGTATAAAATTTTTAATTTGTGTAAAAAATAAAATAATAAAAATGGATTTACCTAAATTTTTACTTGCTGATAATAGCAATTTTCCAGAAGATATTTTTGTATTACATACAGAATTCCCACGTTTTATCATCAATTTAAAAGATGATGAAATAGAATGGTTTGAAGATTTAACCGGAGAAAATGAAGAGGATATTGCAACGGAATTAGCAGATTTGATGGATAAAGCAGGTGCTTTTTATGATGAAGAAATGAAAGATTACGAATAAATTCTGGGTTTTTAATAAATATATGTTAAATTTTTTCGATTGATTCGTTTATTTGTTTAATATTTCATTAGATTTGTTAAACAAATGTTTGTCTCATGAAAATTTTTTACGCTACAGTATCTTTTTTATTCTTTTCACTTTTGATTTCTAACACTTCGGAAATTGAAACAAAAACAAAATCAATCAAAGATTTTCAAGGAAAAGCAACTTATATCTCTAAAGCTAAAATGGAGCTAGGTAATTGGGGTGCAAGATTAACAGAAGTGCAAAAAAAGCAAATTGAGGCAAGGATGAAAAATAGGTTAGAAAAAACCTATATACTTACTTTTAATACTCAGGAATCTTTTTTTAAAGAGGATGATAAAATAGATGCTATTTCTGGAGCAACAGATTCTTGGGGTAAATACTTTTCTCCAGGAGATCAATACAAAAACACTTCGACGAATACACAAATTCAGCATCAAGAATTTTATGGTAAAGACTTTTTAGTAAAAGATAAACTGCAACCCATAGATTGGAAGTTAGGAGACGATACCAAAATGATAGGAGATTATGTTTGTTTAAAAGCAACTGCTATGATACCTGCAAATGAACTAACATGGTATGCTTTTTCTTGGGATAAATTAAATAATAGAGAGAAAAAAGAAAAAGGTGAAGAGCAGGAGGTTGCTTACACAGTAGTAGAGGCTTGGTATTCAATTCAAATTCCAGTTAGTCATGGACCTCAAGAGTTTTGGGGGCTTCCTGGTTTAATTTTAGAAGTAAGTTATGATAATACTACTTTTTTATGTTCAGAGTTGGTTTTAAACACCGGAGATAAAATAACTATTAATGCACCATCAAAAGGAAAAGTGGTAACTAAAGTAGCCTATCAAGATATTATTTCTAAAAAAATGCAAGAATTTCGTGATAACCGTTCGGGAAGAGGACGTTAATACTATTTTTCTTCTAAGTACAAAAATAAAAAACCATATCAATTATAAAAAATTGATATGGTTTTTAAATGTATACGAATTTTAAAAATTAAAATAAGTAAATTTTATTTGTATATAAAT
>JANQTQ010000041.1 GCA_030731625.1 Polaribacter sp.
CTCTACCATCTAACTGAAATTGAGCAATACCATCTCCACCAACAAAATATCTTTCAAAAGGATTTTGACCTAATTCAGAGTTATAGAATCCTAAATACCCCATTTCGGCATTTGTCATTAAAACTAATTTGTCTGTAAAAGAGGTATACCATTTACCTTTAGCAGTAAATTTATAATATTCTAACCATTTATATTTTTCTTGCGCTTCTAGATTTGTATAATCTTTATCACTAAATAGAGAATAAGGCAAAGTTGCTTTAACAGCGAAAGAAAACTCAGAACCATAAGTTGGGAAAATTAAACTTGGTCCTGCTGAATTTCTGCTAATAGATGCAGAATAAGATAAGTTGTTTAATGTTCCTTCATTTAAAATATCTGACCCAACTCTAAAACCATAATTGTTTAAACGGAAACTTTGGTAACTAATACTTTGAGATAATTGAAAGAAATCATCTGGCCAATTTAAACGTTGTCCTAAACCTAAAGAGGCACCAATGATACCTAAACTTTGATCTTTATCTACGTCCCCTGTAGTATAATCATATTGGTATTGATTTGATGAATAAACCGAAAATGATAATGATTTAGGTTTTCTACCTCCCAACCAAGGTTCTGTAAAAGAAAAACTGTAAGTATTAAATGTTCTACTTGTTTGTAAACGTAAAGATAAACTTTGACCGTCTCCCATTGGTAAAGGTTTGTAAGCTTCCTTATTTAACAGATTTCTGATTGAAAAATTATTAAAAGACAAGCCTAAAGTTCCAATAAACGATCCACCACCGTAACCACCTTGTAATTCTATTTGACTACCTCCTTTTTCTACAACATTGAAATTAATATCTGCAGTCTTATTCTGATAATCGGGAAGTACATCTGGAGTAACATTTTGGTCAAAGAAGCCTAATTGACCTATTTCTCTAATAGATCTAATAATTGCACTTCTACTAAATAAATCTCCTGGTTTAACACGTAGTTCTCTAAAAATTACATGATCATTTGTTTTATCATTCCCTGATACTGTTACTTTTTTAATTCTAGCTTTTTCGTCTTCTCTAATTCTAATTTCTACTGTTATAGAATCATTCTGTACTCTCGTTTCAACAGCATTTACTTGAGAAAACAAGAAACCATTGTCTTGATATAAGGTTGATAAATCTTCTGAAGTTGGTTTACCATCACCTTTTACACGCTCCTTTAATACAGCTCCGTTATATACATCTCCTTTATCAATTCTTAAAACGGCTCTTAATTGATCATCTGTATATTCTTTGTTACCAACAAAAAGGATATCTGCAAATCGATATTGTTTTCCTTCTTCTATATCAATATTGATATTAATTGTATTGTCTTCATTCCATGAGATCTTATCACTTAAAATTCGTGCATCTCTAAAGCCTAATCTACTATATTTATCTAAAATACTTTCTAAATCTTCTTGATATTCCTCTTGAATATATTTAGACCCTTTCCAGAAACGACCTAAAAATTTCTTTTTTGTATTAGACATTGCTTTTCTAAGATTCTTACCAGTTAACTTTTTATTACCTGTAAAAACGATGTCTTTAATTTTTATTTTAGCCCCTTTATCTACAAATATATTCATATTAACTGTGTTAATATCTGTAGTATCATTTTTTACATCTAAAGTTACTTTAGTTTTAAGAAAGCCTTTGTCTGTATATTTTTTTGTGATGTAATTTTTAGTCGTAACAATTAAATTATCTGTTAGCATTGCGCCAAGTTTTAACTCGGCATCTTTTATAAGTTCTTTTGCTTTCGATTTTTTTATACCTGTAATCTTTACATGATTTAACTGTGGCAATTCTTGTACATCAAATTGCAGATATACAGTTTCACCATCTAATTTGGCTAAGTATACATCTACGTTGCTAAACTGTTTGCTTTCGTATAGTTTTTTGATGGCGCTTGTAAGTTTGTCACCAGGCAATTTTATGGTTTGTCCGTCTCGTAAACCTGTAAAAACCTTTACAGTTTCTTCACTAAATTTTTTTAATCCAGCAACGGTTATGCCTCCTAATATATATTCCTTTCCTTTTTCGAATGAAATATTATCATTGTTGATAATTGTGTCTTTTACTGATTGTGCAGATGCATTAAAAGTAATTAAAAGTGCAAAAAGCACTAATATTGCAGAAAATAATTTCTTAGAAACTTTATTCTGTAAGTTGTTCGCTTGTTTTTCCAAATCGTCTTTCTCTATTCTGATACTCTATGATTGCGTCATAGAAATGTTCTTGTCTAAAATCTGGCCAAAGTATATCTGTAAAATATAATTCAGCATATGCCAATTGCCATAATAAGAAATTACTAAGGCGTTGTTCTCCACTAGTTCTTATCATCAAATCTACATTGGGCAAATTAAATGTATATAAATGGTTATTAATAGTATTTTCATCAATATTTTCTAAATCAAGCTCTTTATTAACAACTTTTTTAGATATGTTTTTGATTGCTTTAACAATTTCTTCTCTTGAGCCATAACTTAAGGCTAAAGTTAAAGTGATTGTAGTGTTGTTTTTTGTTAGATCTATAATTTCTGATAAAGTGTTTTGTGCTTTTTCTGGTAAACTATCTATGTTACCTATAGCATTTACTTTTACTCCGTTTTTTTGAAAAGTAGGTAATTCTTTTTTGAGAGATTTAATAAGAAGTTTCATTAAAGCGTCTACTTCCATTTTAGGGCGATTCCAATTTTCTGTAGAAAAAGCATAAAGAGTAATAGCTTCTACACCAATTTCTGCGGCAGATTCTATAGATTCTCTTACGGCTGTTAGTGCATTTTTATGGCCAAAAATTCTATTCATTCCTTTACCTTTAGCCCAACGACCATTGCCATCCATAATTATTGCAACGTGTTTTGGTACTCTTTGTAAATCGATAAGTAATTTTTTATCCATATAATTATTATAAACCGTTTGTATAACAAGCAGGTCTTCCAAATGTGTAAATAAGGGAAAATCCTGTAAACATATACCAATCATTGCCGGTACCTCCTAAATTTAAGGTAGCAACTTTATCTGTTGTATAATCTAAATCATCCTCAAAAGTATATCTAAATTTAGCCTCTAAAGAGAATGCGAAGGGTCCAGAAAGTTTTGATTTAAATCCTATACCAAAAGGAACAGAAAATGAGGTTTTAGAATCAAACTCATATTGAAATGGTTGTGGTTCTGAAACGATGTAATTATAATGAAATGCTGCTACTTCTAAAAGGATATATGGAGTCCAAGTTTTGTCATCAGAAGAGATGTCGTACTCATAAAAATTATATTCTAAACCTACCGCCAATTCGTTTATGATGTTTTTAAAATTTAAATCTCTAGATCTTCTGTAATCTGTATCTGCATCTAAATCATTAGCTTCAATAGGCAAATAACTATAGGTTGCTCTAAATGCCATTCTTGGGTTGCTGTTGTATTTAAAAAAAGCTGCACCTGCTAATTTATTTGGATATATGTAGTCTGTTCTACCAATGTCTCCAACATAATTAGATCCTCCAATAGATATTCCTGCTTCGTACATTTGCCCTAATAAAATATTAGAAAAGCTTATGAAAATAAGTAATAAAATTGAGTTTTTCATCCTAAAAAATAGCGTGCAAATATAGGTATTTCAATTTGCTTTAAAAAGTTAATATTCAGTCTTTTTTGAATAACAACTATTTTATTGTTTTATTGCAATTAGTTTGTTAAAGATTGGTTTCGTTTCGGGTGTCTTCGCCCCATAAAAGTTTGCTTCTTAAAGTTTGTAAAAAAGATTGATTGTTAGGAATTATACTTTTTACAGTAAAATTTGCTTTTTCTATATAAATTTTTGTGTTTTTTGGTACAGAAGTAATTCTTGAGTCTAATGAGATTAAAAAATCTTTTTCTCTAGAATCGATAGTAAGTTGAATGCTTGTTCCGTCGGAAATTACCATAGATCTTGCATTTAAATTATGCGGTGCAATAGGGGTAATGACTACGTTTTTAGAATCTGGTGAAATTACAGGACCATTGCAGCTTAATGAATACCCTGTAGAACCCGTAGGAGTAGCAATGATTAAACCATCTGCCCAATAATTTGTAAGATATTCTTTGTTTAAAGACGTTCTAATGCCAATCATAGAAGTGGTGTTTTTTCTAGCGATGGTAACTTCGTTTAAAGCAAAGTTTAATTCTTTAAATTGGTCTAATTCTGGCACAGTTTTTATGGAAAGTAATGTTCTTTCAATAATTAAAAATTCACCTTTTAGAACTAGTTCTACACTTTCTTGTATACTCGTTTTATTGATGGTTGCTAAGAAGCCTAATCGGCCTGTATTAATACCTAAAATAGGAATTCCTAAGTTTCTAATATACGTTACTGCTCTTAAAATAGTGCCATCTCCACCTAGTGTAAAAAGTGCATCAAAAGAAGTGTTTAAATCGGTAAAATGAGAAAAAGTAGGATATTTATCTTCTAAAATAGCTCCTTCAATTAATAAATCGTAAAACTGTTTTTCTATAAAACAGTCGATAGTATTTTTTTGAAGAACATCTAGTAAAATCTGAATTTCTTTTTCGGCAGAAATTGAATAGGATTGACCGTAAATTGCAACTTTCTTCATTTTTTTAATGGATTGTCTTTAAAAAATAAACTAATTTAATTCTATTATCACTAATTTAAAAAGTTACATTTCTAGGTATTTTTGCAAATATTCAGACCTGTTTTTTAAATCTTCTAAATAAAGATCATTTTGGTGAGTAGAAATAATTTTATAATCATATCTTCTAAAGGTTTGCATAATTTCATTAATTTCATCAGAAACTATTTTTAATGTAAGTTGTACAACATCATCTAGTTTTTCGGAAACATAAATTCCTGTAATTTTACCTCCATTGGTTTCTACAATTTGAACAACTTCACTCATCGAATAATCGTTTTCTAATTTTTCTATAATTAAAATTTCACTCTCTTCAAGCATAAAAGGGCTTGTTGAAAAGGCTTCTAAAATATCGCTCAAATCATAGTAACCTATGTAATTTTTATCAGCATTTAAAACCGGAATTATACTTGCATTATTATCAGCAAAAATCTTTATCAATTCTATAATAGTTGCTTTTTCATCCGCAAAAAAAGGATTTAATAAATACGTGTAATTTTCTAAAAAGTCTTCTTTGTTTTCTATTGTTTGCGCATCTTCTTCTGCAAAAGAACCCAATAGTTTTTCGTTTTCTACAACAGGAAAATGCGTTAAAGGAAAATTTTTAAATAGATTTTGAGCGCTTCTTATACTATCGTTTAAACGAATTGCTGTAATATCTTTTAATATGTAATCTGTTGTGTTCATTCTCTACGAATATAGGATAAAATGATTTAATGAGTTATCTTTGCAGCCTAATTTTATACAATGACAAAGTTAAGCGTAAATATTAATAAAATTGCAACTTTACGTAATTCTAGAGGTGGAGATGTACCTAATTTATTAAAAGTTGCTTCGGATATTGAAGCGTTTGGTGCACAGGGAATTACCATTCATCCAAGACCAGATGAACGCCATATTAGGTATCAAGATGCAAGAGATTTAAAAAATAGTGTTACTACAGAGTTTAATATTGAAGGAAATCCGGTAAAATCTTTTATGGATTTAGTATTAGAAGTTAAACCAACTCAAGTTACTTTAGTGCCAGATGCTGTAAATGCAATTACATCGAATGCTGGTTGGAATACTATTAAACATCAATCTTTTTTACAAGAAGTAATTGCTGAGTTTCAAAGAAACGGAATAAGAACTTCTATTTTTATTGATACAGATACAAAGTTGATTGAAGCTGCTGCAAAAACGGGTGCAGATAGAATTGAATTATACACAGAAGATTTTGCGACTCAGTTTGGTTTGGGAAATAGAGATGCTGTAAAACCATACACAGAAGCTGCAATTTTAGCGCATAAATTAGGTTTAGGTATTAATGCGGGTCATGATTTGAGTTTAGATAATATTCAGTTTTTTAAAGAAAACATTCCTAATCTGGCAGAAGTTTCTATTGGTCATGCGCTAATTGCAGAAAGTTTGTATTTAGGATTAGAGAACGTTGTAAGTATGTATTTGCATCGTCTTAAGTAGGTTTCAGTTTTCAGTATTCAGTAATCAGTCGCAGTTGCAGTTTTTTTTGGGAGATGATGAAAAGAAAAAAACTCAGTGAATCTCTTGTTTCTCAGCGAAGCTCAGTGTAACATCAAAAAAATAAAAATGTCTAACAATCAAATAGTACATTCAATAATTCAAGGAGAAGGATTTCCGTTGTTAATTTTACACGGTTATTTTGGCTCAAGTGATAACTGGAAAACGTTAGCGAATCAGTTTGCAGAAGATTTTCAGGTTCATGCAATAGATCAAAGAAATCACGGAAGAAGTTTTCATGAGGATGAATTTAATTATGAAGTTTTGGTTGCTGATTTGTATAATTATATTCAACATCATCAATTAGAAAAAGTGTATTTAATTGGGCATTCAATGGGAGGGAAGACAGCGATGTTGTTTGCTGTAACCTATCCAGATTTGGTTGAAAAATTAATTATTGTTGATATTTCTCCTAAAGAATATCAGCCGCATCATAATGCAATTTTAGCAGGATTAAATTCTATTGATTTTTCAATTCAAACTTCTAGAAATTTAGTTGATGAGCAACTTTCTAAATTTATTCCAGAGTTTGGCGTTCGTCAATTTTTGATGAAAAATGTATATTGGAAAGAAAAAGGAGTTTTAGATTATAGATTTAATTTACAATC
>JANQTQ010000042.1 GCA_030731625.1 Polaribacter sp.
AACATTTATTTGGTGTTGATTTTGAAGAAGCGCACAATGCAACTGCCGATGTTGAGGCAACTACACGTTGTTTTTTAGAATTAATTCGTTTACAAGAATTTACAAAAGAAGAATTAGATGTTGATGCAGATTATTTTAAAAATTATTCTGAAGAAAATCCGAAACCAATTCAAGTAATTGGTTTAAAACACATCAACCTAAAAAAAGAAAGTGATAAAATTCGTAAACGTCTCGAAAAATTAAAAGATACCGAAAACACAAAATCTACATCCGAAGGTTTATCAGAATTAAAAGATGTACAATTTTCGCATTTACACAATCATACTCAATATTCTGTTTTACAAAGTACCATTCAATTAGGTAATATGGTAAGTGCTGCTGCAGAAGACAACATGCCAGCAGTTGCTATGACAGATACTGCAAATATGATGGGAGCTTTTCATTTTGTGAATGCAGTTTTAAGTCACAATAAAAGTGCAGAAAATCCAATGAAACCAATTGTTGGATGTGAATTTAATGTTTGTGAAGATCATAAAAACAAGTCTGTAAAAGACAATGGATATCAAATTGTTTTATTGGCGAAGAACAAAAATGGATATCATAATTTGGCAAAAATGTCTTCGATTGCTTTTGTTGATGGATTTTATTATGTACCAAGAATCGACAGAGAAATTATTGAAAAATATAAGGAAGATATTATTGTTTTAACAGGAAATTTATACGGAGAAGTACCGAGTAAAATTCTAAATCTTGGAGGAACTCAGGCCGAAGAAGCGTTGCTTTGGTGGAAATCGGTATTTAAAGACGATTTTTATATTGAGTTGATGCGCCACAATCAACAAGACGAAAATATTGTAAATGAAACCTTATTAAAATTCTCAAAAGACCACGATATTAAAGTTATTGCTACCAATAACACCTTTTATTTAGAGAAAAAAGACGCCAATGCACACGATATTTTATTATGTGTAAAAGATGGCGAAAAACAAGCTACGCCAATTGGTAAAGGTCGTGGCTACAGATATGGTTTACCAAATGACGAGTATTATTTCAAGTCTACAAATGAAATGAAAAAGCTTTTTGCTGATTTACCAGAAGCAATTAGTAATATTCAAGAAATTGTAGATAAAATTGAAATTTATACACTTTCCAGAGAAGTTTTATTACCTGCTTTTGATATTCCTGATGAATTTAAAGACCTTAAAGATGAAGAAGATAAAGGTAAACGTGGAGAAAATAATTTCTTAAAACATTTAACTTTTGTTGGTGCAAAAAAACGGTATGGCGAGATTACAGAATCCATAAAAGAGCGTTTAGATTTTGAGTTAGAAGTTATTGAAAAAACAGGGTATCCTGGTTATTTTTTAATTGTAGAAGACTTTATTCGAGAAGCCAGAAAAATGGATGTTGCCGTGGGGCCTGGGCGTGGTTCTGCTGCGGGTTCTGTAGTTGCTTATTGTCTTTGGATTACAAATATTGATCCTATAAAATACGATTTACTTTTTGAGCGTTTCTTAAATCCAGAGCGTGTCTCCATGCCCGATATTGATATCGATTTTGATGATGAAGGTCGTGGACGAGTAATGGATTACGTAATTAATAAGTACGGAGCTAATCAAGTAGCACAAATTATTACATACGGAACCATGGCTGCAAAATCTTCTATTAGAGATACCGCCAGAGTTTTAGATTTACCGCTTTTTGAAGCTGATAGAATTGCTAAATTATTGCCCAACATCAAACTAAAAAATATTTTTGGTGATGATGAAAAAAGCAAAGCAAAAGTTAATGATTTACGAGCTGAAGAAAAACAATTAGTAGAAGAATTAAGAAACCTTTCTTATGGAAGTGATTTGGCTTCAGAAACCATCAATAAAGCCACAATTTTAGAAGGATCTGTTAGAAATACAGGTATTCATGCTTGTGGAGTAATTATTACTCCGGGAGATATCACAAATTATGTACCTGTTGCTTTGGCAAAAGATTCCGACATGTATGTTACTCAATTTGACAACTCTGTGGTAGAATCTGCAGGTTTGTTAAAAATGGATTTCTTGGGATTAAAAACGTTGACTTTAATTAAAGACACCGTTAAAATTGTAAAAGCAAAACATGATATTGATTTAGATCCAGAAAACTTTCCTTTGGATGATGAAAAAACCTACGAATTGTTCCAAAAAGGAGAAACTGTTGGTATTTTTCAATATGAATCTCCCGGAATGCAAAAACACATGCGCTCTTTAAAACCAACTGTTTTTGCCGATTTAATTGCAATGAATGCATTATACAGACCTGGACCAATGGAATATATTCCTAGTTTTATCAACAGAAAACATGGTACAGAAGATATAGAATACGATTTACCTGCCATGGAAGAATATTTGGCAGAAACTTACGGAATTACGGTGTACCAAGAGCAGGTAATGTTACTGTCGCAAAAGTTGGCAGATTTTACTAAAGGTGAAGCCGATGTTTTGCGTAAAGCAATGGGTAAAAAACAAATTGCGGTTCTAGATAAAATGAAACCTAAATTTGTAGAGCAAGCTTCTGCAAAAGGCCATGATGCTGATAAATTAGAAAAAATCTGGAAAGATTGGGAAGCTTTTGCAAGTTACGCATTTAACAAATCGCACTCCACTTGTTATGCGTGGATTGCCTATCAAACGGCGTATTTAAAAGCACATTATCCTGCAGAATATATGGCATCAGTGCTATCAAATAACATGAATGATATTAAATCTGTTTCCTTTTTTATGGAAGAATGTAAACGAATGGGATTACAAGTATTAGGTCCGGATTTAAATGAATCGTATTTAAAATTTTCTGTAAATAAAGAAGGTGCTGTTCGTTTTGGAATGGCAGCTGTTAAAGGTGTTGGAGCCGGTGCCGTAAGAGCAATTATTGAAGAACGAAGAGAAAACGGCAATTACACTTCAATTTTTGATTTGGCTAAACGGATTGATTTGCGTGCTGCTAATAAAAAATCTTTTGATAGTTTGATAAAAGCAGGTGCTTTTGATTCTTTTACAGACACCCATAGAGCACAATATTTTGCTGTGGATGAAAAAGGAATTACGTTTTTAGAACGTGCCATGAAATTTGGAAGTAAATATCAAGAAAACGAAAATTCAGCTCAGGTTTCCATGTTCGGTGAAGCTTCAAATATTCAGTTTCCAGAACCAGATATTCCTACTTGTGAAACTTGGGGAACCATGGAGCTTTTATCACAAGAAAAAGAAGTAATCGGAATTTATATTTCTGCGCATCCGTTAGATGATTTTAAAAATGAAATGATTTTCTGCAACGCAAAACTTAAAGATTTTAAAGGTGATTTAGCAAAACTTGTTGGTAATAATCTATCTTTTGCTGGTATTGTTACCGATGTGCAACACCGAGTTTCTAAAGCAGGTAAAGGCTGGGCAATGTTTACCATAGAAGATTATGGAGATAGTTATGAGTTTAGAGTTTTTGGTGAAGAATATTTAAAATTTAAACACTTTTTTGTGCCAAATTCATTCTTATTTGTAAGAGCAAGCGTTCAAGCTGGTTGGACAAATAAAGAAACAGGTGTTGCTGGCGAACCAAGATTAAAGTTTATCGATTTTAAATTGTTGCACGATATTATGGATGAACTTTGCAAAAAAATAACCATCACAATTTCTGTGGATGAAATTGATGAGAAAACAATTTTAAACCTAGAAAGTATTCTAAAAAACAATACTGGTAAACAAAGTTTAAAATTCACTATTTGGGATGAAAAAGAAAAAATTGAAGTGAATTTACCTAGTAGAAATACCAAAGTAAATGTCTCTAACGAATTATTGGCTATTTTAGAAAAACAACAAATTAATTTTAAGTTGAATTAAAAATCTATGCAAAAATTAGTACCCTTATTTTTATTAATTACACTTATTTCGGGATGTAGCTCCAATTATATTGTGAAAGATTATAATCCTAGAAGTATACTTGAGCGTTTTCCTGAACCAGATACTATTTACGCAATTGAGTCTGAAATTGTTCCTACTTATTCTCAAAAAGGAACCTATAATTTTATGCATATAAATGGCTTTAAATCATTAGGATATCAGCCATCCAAAATAATAAAAGATAAAAATTTAGAATTTGTAAATCAACTAAATTTCTATGCCACTTACTCATCATTTTATTCTGGGCAGCTTATGTTTGAAAACTTTGGTGATTGGCATAAATATTTTTATGTTAGAAAAAATGATCAACTTGTTTTAATTTGGGAAAATGTAAAACTTTTACCGGACTCAAACGAAGAATTTACAGTGTACGCATTTGGTCATGAATGCACTACTTGTAAACCAGATGGGAAATCTATCTACACTTCTTTATCTGTGATAAATAAAAAAGGAGAAGATTGCCTAACCAATAACAACCTTGAACTAAAAAACAAATTATCAAACTTTTTTTCCGATAAGATAAAAAAATTAACAAATAGTAATATTTATTATAACAAACGTATAACACTTTATAAAAACAAATAAAATACTAAGAAAAAAATATTAAGTTTATGTATATTGATTTTAGTATTCTCTACATAAAATACTAACTATAAATAGTAAAATAATCCAGATTTATATTAGCTTTTATATTCTAAAACAGAATTCAATAAAACAGTAATCAAACTTTAAAAGCAATTGAAATAAGAAAATAAAATAAAACTCCAATTGCTATCAAACAGAGAAAAACAACAAATTAATTTTAAGTTGAATTAGTGCTAAAAAAATAAGATTAAAACAACGCCGAAAAAAAATAATACTTAATTTTGTTTATAGTTTAATAAAATACATGAAACAAAACAAAAACGGTACTTGGATTAGTTGGAACGAGAATTTAACCTACAATTACAAGTCGCTTTATAAAATTACCTCAGAAAAAGAATTACAAGAAATTGTAAAAAAATCAGAAAAAATACGTGTTTTTGGTAGTAAACAATCATCCGCAGATATTGCATCTGGAACAGCTACTTTAATCGATATAACTTCTTATAATAAAACTTTATCATTCAACGATTTAGAACATACAATCACGGTACAATCTGGACTTATTTTAGGTGATTTATTAGAAGCCATAGAAGCAAAAAACTGGTGTATTCCTTGTTTACCAGATATTAATACGGTTACCATTGGTGGCGCTTTAGCAACAGGAACTCATGGCACAAGTGGAAAATTATTGTGTGAATACATGACTAAATGCAAAATTATTTTAGCGGATGGTTCTGTAAAAGAAATCACAGAGAAAGATGAATTAATAGATGCTGTGAGAGTTTCTTTAGGCGTTTTAGGTGTGTTATCAGAAATTACTTTTCAATGTGAGCCTATCTACACTTTACATATTAAAGAAGGCCCAGAAAAGGATACAAAATGGTTACCTAAAATTGAAGAGCGTTTACAAAAACATGATTTTTTAAGAATTTTATGGCTTCCTCATACGGATAAAGGATATGTAATTACAGGCGATAAAATTGACCCAAACACAGAAATTAAAGAAGATTTAGGCCCTGGTTTTTTAAAACACAGAAGATCAGCTTCTAAAATATTATATAAATACACGCACGTTTTCCCTTGGTTTACTGCCATTGCCAACAAACTTTTATACAGAGGATTTTTTAGCTCTACAAAAGAACACAAAGGTTCCTTATACCAAGCTACTGTTACAAAATCGAGAGGATCTACTTTAGAATTGGCAGAATGGACAATTGGTTTAGATATTTTTCCAACTGTCTTTGAAGAATTAAAATCAGAAATTAATAAGTGGAGTAATAAATCATTTATTCATATTCCTATGGATATTCGTTTTGTACATAAAGACAAATCTTGGTTAAGTTATGCCTATGGAAAAGATATTGTTACAATGGGTTGTGTTTCTAGAAATGCTGCAACTGCAGACACCTATGAAGCATTTAAAAGTATTGAAGATATTTTTCTAAAACATGGCGGGAAACCTCATTGGGCAAAACGATTTGCAGCTAAAGATGCAGAGCTCTCTAAAGTCTACGAAAAGTGGGATGATTTTAAAGAATTAAGACGTAAATTAGACCCAACTAATAAATTTTTAAATCCGTATTTAACGGAAATATTCAACGAAAAAAACAACAATTAATGATAGTACCAAAAGGATTTTTATTTGATTTTGATGGCGTTGTAGTAGATAGCGCGCACAGCCATTACGCTGCTTGGTCTTCTGCTTTTAAAGAACTATTTAACCAAGAAATTACACCTTTCCCTAAAAGTCATATTGGAAAAACACCGATGCTAATTGCCGCTTATTTCTGTAGCGTAATTGGTCAAGAACATAAATCTAATGAATTATATCTGCTAAAAGAAAAACATCTAGATATTTATTTTAATGTCCCTAAATTATTACCGGGAATTCACGAAATAACTCAATTTTTATCCAAAGAAAAAATACCTTACGGAATTGCAAGTAACGCTACCAAACAATTTTTAAAAAACAGCATTCATCATTTAAACATAAACTTTACTACCGTTTTTGGCGTTGAAGATTACATAAAACCGAAGCCCGCACCAGAGGCTTACATTATGCTAGCCAATGCATTAGGTTTTAAAAAAGAGGATTTTAAAGATATTTGGATTTTTGAAGACAGTTTAACAGGTACAAAAGCTGCAAAATTAGCAGGCATGATTCCTATAGGAATTACCACTCAATATAACGAAGATGAATTAAAAGAAGCTGGAAGTATTTTGGTGTTTCCTACTGTGTTAGAAGCTTATAA
>JANQTQ010000043.1 GCA_030731625.1 Polaribacter sp.
ACATCAATGGCATCAATTTTATCATTTAAATCTTGTTTACAAGGCCACCAACCTAAAGCGCCATAAGGCTCAGAAAGTGTCCAAAGAATTGGCGTTCCGTTGTGCGTATTTACCTCAAAAGAACCAAAACCATTACTAGTTGGATTTCCATTATATTCTATAATTATTGATGTTGAGTTTCCTTGATTTAAGCTGTTTTGTAAAGATATAATTAATTCATCTGTAGTGCTTTGTGAGTAGGTTAAGGAATTTCCGTTTTCTGAAACGGCAGTAACATTCATGTTGTCGTCCAAATCAAAAGTAACAGCATTCATGTTTTGCAAAGCTGTAAAAGTTGTGGTAACTTTTCCTGAAATTGATGCAACTGCAGGATCTACAGAAAACTCTAATTTATGATAGGTAATATCGTAGTTTGATGTATTTGGATTCGCTTTAAAAAGCATTTTTTTAGAAGCAGATTTTGCTTCAGCTTCAGAAATTGAAAATACATCTTGAGCTGTAGTTTTACAGATTCCTATGAAAAGAAAGAAGGATATTGTTATTATTCGAATCATAACGAGTACTTTTGATGCCTTAAAAATACTCTTTTTTAGTAATACATTATGTTAGAAGATAAAAATCAACAAAAAACATCGTTAGAAACACTTGGCGAATTTGGATTAATCAATCATATTACCAAATATTTTAAGACTCAAAATACATCAACAATAAAAGCAATTGGTGATGATGCAGCGGTTTTAGACGCATCAGAAAAACAAACTTTAGTTTCTACAGATTTGTTGATAGAAGGTGTGCATTTCGATTTAAGTTACATGCCGTTAAAACATTTGGGTTACAAATCTGTAATGGTAAATTTGTCTGATGTATATGCAATGAATGGAGTTGCTGAACAAATTACGGTTTCGTTAGCGGTTTCTAATCGTTTTCCTTTAGAAGCGATAGAAGAATTGTATGCAGGAATTCAGTTGGCTTGCGAATCGTATAATGTTGATTTAATTGGTGGCGATACCACATCATCAAACAAAGGAATGTTAATTTCTATTACCGCAATTGGTAAAGCAAATAAAGAAGATGTTGTGTATAGAAATACGGCAAAAGAAACTGATTTAATTGTAGTTACTGGCGATTTAGGCGCAGCATATTTAGGGTTACAAGTGTTGGAAAGAGAGAAGCAAGTTTTTAAAGTGAATCCAAATAATCAGCCAGATTTAGAAAATTACACCTATTTAATTGAGCGTCAATTAAAACCAGAATCTCGTAAAGATGTTGCTGGATTGTTAAAAGAATTGGATGTAAAACCAACTTCTATGATTGATATTTCTGACGGACTTTCTTC
>JANQTQ010000044.1 GCA_030731625.1 Polaribacter sp.
ACACCCTAAAGCAAACAGGAAAAACACCCTTTTTTAAATCCACATATAAATATGTTGTATTTTAGTTTTTTAATTAATCCAAAATTTTTAATTATGAATTCTAAAATAAGAAAATTAATTTTTCTAGTCTCTTTTATTTTTATTCTAACATCTTGCAAATCTGAATGTAAGCATGATGAAAATGATGACGGTGTGTCAGAATCGTGCTATCCGAATAGTAAAAAGCCATCTCAAGTAATTACCTATGAAGAAATGTCTGATATGATGACTGCTTACGATAAAGGAGCGAAAAAAGAATTAAATAAATATATGAAGAAAGAATCTGGTGGAAAAGATTCTGTTTCTACTGAATACAATTGGTATAAATTAGAAGATTTAAAACAATATATAGCATACATAGAAAGAATATCTAAAGAAAAAAATATTCCAGTTACTGGTTTTAGAATTTACCCAACTCAATATCCTAAGAATTATTCTGATAAAAAATTACAAAATAGAAATACGCTCATTTTTACACCAACTACCACAATTGCAGGAAAGGATGATGCAGCTTTTGAGCCTCTATATTCTGAAGACGGAAAACCTATAGGAGTATCTGAATTTTTAGAAGGAGTAAGGAAACAAAATGTACAGAAAGGTTCATTTTTATCATTACCTACCAACATTAAAGATTTAGAAAGCTCTTCTGTGAATAGATTACGTCCAAATCCACCTTATTAATATGGTTTCAGATGACGGTTTATTAATTAAAATAATAGGCTCATGGTTACCCTATTTAACCCTATTGTTGTCGATTATATTTTATTCAAAATACAAACAGTATACTTTTTATAAATATTTTATTATTTACATTTTAAGTATCATCTTTATTGATATTTTATCTCGTAACTTTTTTACAATTAATAATATTACCCTATTTAATGTTTATACTTTTTTTGAATTTAATAGTTTTGCATTACTCTATTATCATTTGATAAAAGATAGAAGGAGATTAAAGATTTTGAAAGCTTTAGTTATTGCATTCAATGCTATTTATTTTATTAGTTTTTATTTCGATTATTATATTTTATATACAATCCCTTTAGAAGGAGTTGTTAATAGTGTTTTTGTAATCTTATTTTTTGTTGAGTTATTAAATTCTGAGAGAATTTTAAATTACAAGAAGCTTTTACCTTTTTGGATTTCAGTAGGTTTTTTAATTTTTTATTTAACCACAGTGCCATTTTGGTCTTTATATTATTCAAGTATTTTTGATTCAAGAGCTATGTTTCCTATTATTTATTATCTTGCTACGGTATTTCAATTAATTTTTATTTACGGTTTAGTAACATGCAAGAAAACGGAGAATTTGTATTAATAATTTCAACTATACTAATACTTATCATTGTAATTGCATTAGTGATTTTATTTACCACATTTCAAAATAAAAAAAACTCTTTAGTAGAAGAACGTAAAAAGACGAAAGAAGAATTTGAAAGGACAATTACAGAAACCCAAATAGAAATTAGAGAAGAAACGCTACGTAACATTAGTTGGGAGTTGCATGATAATATTGGCCAATTACTAACTTTGGCAAAAATACAACTTCAAAATGCATCCGAAGAAAATATAAAAGAGGTTAAAGAAACCATTACAAAAGGATTAAATGAGGTACGTTCTTTGTCAAAATTAATTAATCCTGAAGCTATAAATAATATTAATTTAAGAGAGGCAGTTCAATTAGAAATAGAACGTTTTAATCGTTTAGAATTTATAAAATCTACTTTAATTATTGAAGGAGATGATGTATATATTGATAAAAAAGCAACTATTATTATCTTTAGAATTTTACAAGAATTTTTCTCTAATACAATTAAACATTCAAAAGCCTCTGAACTTGATGTTTCTTTAAGTTATTCGGACTCTAATTTAATAATTATAGCTAAAGATAATGGAATTGGGTTTTTATCCGAAGAGAAAAAAGAGGGAATAGGCTTATTAAATATTAAGAATAGAGCAAAATTAATTGGTGCAGAAGCTGTGTTTTCATCAGAAAAAGATAAAGGTACAATACTAAAAATTAATTATAAATTATGAAGCAATTTACAGTAGTTATTGTTGATGATCATACATTATTATCCCAAGCAATTCAAACCATGGTTAATACTTTTGAAAAGTTTAATGTTTTGTATACTTGTAAAAATGGACAAGAATTGGTTGATAAATTTTCTTATCAAGAAAATATACCTCATATCGTTTTAATGGATATTAATATGCCAATTATGAATGGTGTAGAAACCACAGAATGGATTACTAAAAATCATCCAAAAGTAAATGTAATGGCACTTTCTGTAGAAGATGAAGAGTTTACTATTTTAAAAATGCTTAAAGCAGGTGCTGCCGGATATTTATTGAAAGACACAGAAAAGGCTGTTTTAGAAAAAGCGTTAATTGAAATCGCAGAAAACGGATTTTATCACACCAAAAATGTAACGACAATTTTAATGAATTCTCTTTCTGGTAATGAAGTTAAAGAGATAGAAATCAATGATAAAGAACGCCAGTTTTTAAAGCTTTCTTGTACCGAGTTAACGTATAAAGAAATTGCAGATCAAATGAATTTAAGCCCTAAAACTATTGATAATTACAGAAATAGTTTGTTTTGTAAATTAAACGTAAAAAATAGAGTAGGTATGGTTACATATGCTATAAAAAATAAAATTTACACTCTCTAAAAATGTCGTAAATTTGCCGCATGGAAGAAACAAATAGACAAAGAAAAATTGCAGGTGTATTGCAAAAAGATTTGGTAGATGTGTTGCAAAAAGCAGCACAAGATGGTATGAAGGGAGTTATTATTTCTGTTTCTAAAGTACATGTTACTTCAGATTTAGGCGTTGCTAAAGTATATTTAAGCATTTTTCCTTCAATAAACAGAGATGAAATTGTTAAGGGGGTTGTCTCTAATACAGTTTTAATTCGTCATGAAATGGCAAAAAGAACTAAAAATCAATTACGTAGAATGCCAGAGCTGTTGTTTTTTGGTGATGATACACTAGATTATATTGAGAATATTGATAAGTCTTTAAGCGGAAAAGATGAAGACCCTATCAAAAACCCAGATTTATTGCCAAAGCGTAAAAAAATATAACTTCAAACAACTCATTTGAGTTTTTCTTTATACATAGCCAAAAGATATTTATTTACTAAGACTAGTAATAATGCCATAAACATTGTTACTATAATTGCTTCATTTGGAGTAATTGTAGGCTCGTTAGCCCTTTTTATTATATTGTCTGGTTTTTCGGGTTTACGAACTTTTAGTTATAGTTTGTTGGATGCTTCGGATCCTGATATTAAAATTTCATCAGTAAAAGGTAAATCTTTTTTTATAACGGATGATATACAGCAAATTCTGATAAAGAATAAATCTATTGAAGAAAGTTCTAAAGTTATAGAAGAACGTGTTTTTTTAGAATATAATGATAAAAGTGAAATAGCTTATATTAAAGGTGTTGAAGCAAATTATCCTAAAATTACTCATATAGATGCTACAATAAGTCAAGGTACTTGGTTAGATACTGCTTATGTTAATACAGCCTTAATAGGAAGAACAATTGCCATAAAATTATCTTTAGGTGTACGTAGTTATGGCGAACCGTTACAAATTATGGTACCAAAGCCAGGAACAGGTTTTGTAAATCCTACAAATGCCTTTTATAAAACAGATGTTCAAATTGTAGGTTTATATACCGGAACAGAAGAATTTGAAAGCAAATTTGTCTTTGTAACGTTAGCTCAAGCAAAAGAATTATTGAACTTTAAAGAAAATCAAATTACAGCTGTAGAGTTAAAATTGTTAGATGCTAAAAATGCGGATGTTGTTGCTAATGAACTTCAAGAGAAATTGGGAAACACTTTTAAAGTACAAACGAAAGAGCAATTAAATGAAGTTTTTTATAAGGTAATAAACACAGAAAATTTTGTTTCTTATCTTATTTTTACACTGATTGTAATTATTGCATTGTTTAATGTAATTGGTACCATTATAATGATGATTATTGATAAAAAAGATAATTTAAAAACGCTATTTAGTTTAGGGGCATCCGTTAAAGAAATTAAAAGAATATTTGTTCTTCAGGGATTTTTACTCACCTTTTTTGGAATGATTTTAGGATTAATTTTAGGAATCATATTAGTTTTTGTACAACAAGAATTTAGCTTATTTATGATTACTGATAACTTAGCTTATCCTGTAGAATTTAGATGTTCTAATCTTTTTATTGTTATGGCAACTATTACTATTCTAGGATTTATAGCCGCTAAAATTGCAAGTAGTAGAATTTCTAAAGAGTTTATAGAAAAGTAAATTGGTATGAGGATTTATACGCAATTGTTAATCTTAGTTTGTTTTTTAGCTTTGTCTTCTTGTACAACTTTACAGCAAAAAAGACATCCTTATCTTCAAAACAGCAATAAGTTTTATGCTAAAATTACAAAGAAGCAAGCTGATGATAGTCATAAATATTTTAAATTAACAGCTGCAAAAAGATGGCATATTTATTACGATGCTCATAATATGATTGTATATACACCACTTGGTGTTGAAAAAAGGAAAAAAATTAAGTTTGGTAGTTTAGATGAAAAATCTTTGCAAAAAGAAAATGCCAAAAAAATTTATGAACATAACTTAATAAGTGAAACTAAAAAAGGGAATTATTGGTCAAATTATTTAACAGCTTATAGTGAACCTAAAGATTCTGTAAATATTTATACTCTTGATCAAGCCATAGATTCATATTTAAAACTTAAAAAATCTAACTATCAAGATGGGTTTAATTATAAATTAGTAAAAGAAAAGAGTAATAAATTAGGTGAAATCATCTATTTTAAATATCAAAATGAAACTTCTTTTACAAAAACAACCCATATAGATGCTATTATTCTGGGAGATAAAAGAGTATATTATTTTCGTTTTCAGTCTGATGTTGATTTTTATCCTTTCTACTTTAATGATGCCATAGAAATAATAAAATCTTTAGAAATCAACGAGTAATTTTTAAATATCAGAAATAATTACGTTTCCAAAAACGTCCTCAACTTCATCAAAAGCAGCAAATACATCTTTTGCAGCATCAGAAGTTACCATTTTTGTTCTGTAATCTTTAAAATGCGGAATTCCTTTAAAGTAATTGGTATAATGTCTTCTTGTTTCTACAACACCCAAATGTTCACCTTTCCAGTCTATTGCCATTTGTAAATGTCTTCTTGCCATTTCTGTTCGTTGTGCAATTGTAGGTTTTGCTAGGTATTCGCCTGTATTAAAAAAATGTTTTACTTCATTAAAAAACCAAGGATAACCAATAGCCGCTCTACCAATCATACAGCCATCTAAACCAAATTTATCACGCATTTCCATTGCTTTTTCTGGAGAAGTTACATCTCCGTTTCCAAAAACAGGAATGTGCATTCTTTGGTTATTTTTCACATCAGCAATAGGTTTCCAATCTGCATTACCTTTATACATTTGCGCACGTGTTCTACCATGAATAGAAATTGCCGCACAGCCAACATCTTGCAAACGTTCTGCAACTTCAACAATTCTTATAGAATCATGATCCCAACCTAAACGAGTTTTTACGGTTACAGGTAAATTGGTGTGTTTTACCATCGCTTCAGTTAGCGAAACCATTAAGTCTATGTCTTTTAAAATTCCTGCTCCAGCACCTTTTGAAACTACTTTTTTAACAGGACAACCAAAGTTGATGTCTATAATATCAGGATTGGATTTTTCTACAATCTCAATTGTTTGCAACATCGATTCTAAATTAGCACCAAAAATCTGAATTCCTACAGGACGTTCTTTTTCGTAGATATCTAATTTCATAATGCTTTTTGCAGCATCTCTAATTAATCCTTCGGATGAAATAAATTCGGTATAAACGACATCTGCACCATTTTCTTTGCACAAAGCTCTAAACGGAGGATCAGAAACATCTTCCATTGGCGCTAATAATAATGGGAAATCGGGTAATTCTATGTTGCCTATTTTAATCAAAATTTATTTTTTTGCAAAATTAGTGTTTTTATTTGTCAGAATCCAAAATCCATAGAATCCTAAAAATAGTTCTGCGAAAGTTCCAAAAAGATAACCAAAGGTTGGTATTCCGTCTAAAAACAGACTTAAAACTCTTCCAAAACCTAAGCCAAACATGAAAATCATATTCGTTAGGATGGCAGTTTTTAAGTAGGTTGGTTTAAAAATTCCTAAAATCCATAAAGTTGAAAAACCTAAATACAAACCCATAATTGCTTTAAAAAAATTATGCTCATCTATGGTATCTAAATGAATATCAAACTGTAAATCTGGATTAAATCCGTAAAATATTGAAACAGGAACTACGATTAAAACTGAAATTATTAAATGTATTTTTTGGATGAAATCTTGTTTTGTTTTTATCATATTTCAAAGTCCTTTCTTTTGGCAAGATGTAGGATGGGATTTTTTATTTTAATGATCTCAAAGTAATAATAAACTTGCAGACTTTATGAGAATCTGTTATTTTTTCTGATGAAATAAACTCTGTTTATAAAGCAATTGCCTCATTTTCTTTTCAAAAATTTCTAAATGGAAGTTTAGAAACAGCTTTTGTGGGTGCATATATTAACAGAAAACAGGGT
>JANQTQ010000045.1 GCA_030731625.1 Polaribacter sp.
ATAATTTTAATCCAGAATTAACACCAGTACTTTTTACAATTAAATCGTCTGGTCTTAAAATATCATTTTCATCAACATAATTTGTAATCAATTTTACAAATTCTTTACCAAACTTTCTAGATTTTCCTTCTCCAACACCATGTACTTTAGATAGTTCATCTAAATTCATTGGGTATTTTAAAGCCATATCATCTAACGAAGGATCTTGAAAAACTGCAAAAGGAGGAACTCCTTGTTTAGCGGCTACTTTTTTACGTAAATCTTTTAATAACTTCACAAGTTTATCATCCGCAGAACCGCCTGCTGATTTTGCATTTGAAATAATTAGATTATCAGCATCTTCAGAGTATGAATGATCTTCTGTCATCATAAAAGAAGTAGGCTTTTTTATATACTCTTCTCCTTGTTTATTTAACTTTATGACGCCGTATTGCTCAATTTCTTTTTTAATAAAATTAACCACTAGAACTTGACGTAAAAGCGCCATCCAATAAGCTGCAGATTTATCTTTACCAATTCCAAAAAAGGATTGTAAGTGCGTTTTATGAGAAGTTAATAACGCATTTTCTTTACCAATAATTGTATTTACAATTTCTTTAGATTTGTATTGTTGCAACGTATTTTTTACAACAGAAAGTAATTTAACAACATCTCCTTTTGCCTCAATTTTTTTCTTCGGATTTCTAGAATTGTCATCCATATCTGCTCCATCACCATTTACTTCGTCAAATTCTTCGCCAAAATAATGTAGTAAATACTTACGCCTATTCATAGAAGTTTCTGCATAACCAACAACTTCTTGCAATAATGCATGGCCAATTTCTTGCTCTGCAACTGGTTTACTAGACATAAATTTCTCTAACTTTTCGATGTCTTTATAAGCATAAAAAGCCAAACAATATCCTTCACCATCATCTCTACCCGCACGACCTGTTTCTTGATAATAACTTTCTAAACTTTTAGGAATATCATGATGAATTACAAAGCGCACATCTGGTTTATCGATTCCCATACCAAAAGCAATCGTTGCCACAACAACGTCGCAATCTTCCATCAAAAACATATCTTGGTGTTTTACCCTTGTTTTTGCATCTAAACCAGCATGATATGGAACTGCTTTAATACCGTTTACTTGTAAAATTTGAGCAACTTCCTCAACTTTCTTTCTACTTAAACAATAAATAATTCCAGATTTTCCTTCTCTTTGTTTAACAAAACGAATAATATCTTTTTCTACTTCTTTCGTTTTTGGTCTTACTTCATAAAACAAATTAGCTCTATTAAAAGACGCTTTAAATCTATTGGCATCAGTAATACCTAATGTTTTTAGAATATCTTCTTGTACTTTTTCTGTTGCTGTAGCAGTTAAACAAATTACAGGAACACTATCTATTGCTTTAATTATATGCTTTAAATTTCTATATTCTGGTCTAAAATCATGACCCCATTCTGAGATACAATGCGCTTCATCTATAGCCACAAAAGAAATTTTTTGACTTCTTAAAAAAGCAACATATTCTTCTTTTATTAAAGATTCTGGGGCAACGTACAAAAGCTTTGTAATTCCGTTAGTAATATCTTCTTTAACTTGATTTATTTCTGTTTTATTTAATGATGAATTTAATACATGAGCAACACCATTATGTTCTGAAATACCTCTAATAGCATCTACTTGATTCTTCATCAATGCAATTAAAGGGGAAACTACGATTGCTGTACCCTCTGCCATTAATGCTGGTAATTGGTAGCAAAGTGACTTACCACCACCCGTTGGCATTATAACAAAAGTATTTTCATTATTTACGATACTTTTTATAACTTGCTCTTGTAATCCTTTAAATTTGTTAAATCCAAAGAATTTTTTTAGAGGACTATGTAAATCCATATTTATTAATTTTCAATTATAATTAAAGAAACCAAAACGTATTACTATATAGTTTCAAGAAACTTTTTTTTGTAGTAAATTTGCCTGTTTTCTTTATATAAAGATATAACTTTTTTTTATTCTGATAAAAACTAAAAGCTTGAAAGATAAATCTAACATTATTGCTAACGCAAAAAAAACAATTTTAATAGAAAGCAACGCTATTGCTAATTTAGCAAATTTAATAGATTCTGCATTTGAAAAAGCAGTAAAATATATTTATAAGTCTAAAGGAAGGGTTATTGTAACAGGTATTGGTAAAAGTGCAAATATAGCTACTAAAATCGTTGCAACCTTTAATTCTACAGGAACACCCGCTGTTTTTATGCATGCTGCAGATGCAATACATGGAGATTTAGGAAACGTTTTAAAAGATGATGTAGTTATTTGTATTTCTAAAAGTGGCAACACCCCAGAAATAAAAGTTTTGGTTCCGTTAATTAAAAATTATGGAAACAAAATAATTGCAATTACAGGAAATATAGATTCTTTTTTAGGAAAAAATGCCGATTTTACACTAAATACTTTTGTAGAAAAAGAAGCCTGTCCAAACAATTTAGCACCAACAACGAGCACAACTGCACAATTAGTTATGGGTGATGCGCTTGCTGTTTGTTTATTAGAATTAAAAGGATTTACAAGTAAAGATTTTGCAAAATACCATCCTGGAGGCGCTTTAGGGAAACGTTTATATTTAAGAGTTTCTGATTTAATTATAAACAACGAAATACCACAAGTTTCTGAAGAAGATTCAATTGTAAAAGTAATTGTTGAAATTTCTGAAAAACGTTTAGGCGTCACTGCTGTTCTAAAAAATGACACAATAGTGGGTATTATTACTGATGGTGATATTAGAAGAATGCTAAGCAAATCAACAGACATTAATAATCTTATTGCCAAAGATATTATGGGCAAAAATCCAAAAACAATTCATAAAGATGCTATGGCAATAGAAGCACTAGACGCTCTACAAAACAATAGCATTACACAAATATTAGTAACAGATGACAACAATAATTACGCAGGTGTTGTACATTTACACGATTTAATTAAAGAAGGAATTTTCTAATGGCAGAAAAACAAAAAGAAATGTCGTTTTTAGGGCATTTAGAAGAATTAAGATGGCATTTAGTAAGAGGAGTTACCGCAATATTCATTTTAGCAATTGTCTTTTTTATTTTTGCAGAAGAAGTATATGACAACTTTCTTTTAGCTCACATACAACCAGATTTTATTACTTACCGTTTATTTTGCGACATGTTTAATTTCTTTGGTATGGATAGTGAATTCTGTCATATTACTTTTGCTGATAAAAAACTACAAAGTATCGAAGTGACTTCGCAATTAATGAATTCTATTTGGTCTTCATTAATTTTAGGATTTATTGCATCTTTCCCTTATATTTTATGGGAAACTTGGCGTTTTATTTCTCCAGGATTAACAAAAAGTGAAATCAATCAATCTAGAGGATTTATTTTTATAGCGTCTTTATTATTCTTTATTGGAGTATTATTTAGCTTTTATGTAATTGCCCCAATATCTGTACAATTTTTGTACAATTACCAAATTTCTGATGCTATTGTAAATAGTTTTACCCTAGAATCCCATATAGGGCTTGTTACCAATATGTTACTAGGAGTTTCTATTTTATTTGAATTACCCGTCCTAATTTATTTTTTAACCAAAATTGGTCTAATTACCCCAGAATTTTTAAGGAGATATAGAAAACACGCTTTAGTACTTGTTTTAATTGCAGCAGCAATTATAACACCACCTGACGTTGCAAGTCAAGTTATTGTAGCAATACCAATTCTTATCTTATACGAAATAAGCATTAAAGTTTCAGCAAGAGTAATTAAAAACCAACAAAAAAATGCCAACAAAAGTCCAAGAGTTTAATGAGTATCGTCAAAAAATGAACGATAAAATTTTAGCATCTGATAATAAAGTAATTAAAAGAATTTTTAATTTAGATACAAACGCCTATTCAGAAGGGCATTTATCAGTAAAAACAAAAGAATTATTAGGTTTAGTAGCTTCGGCTGTTTTAAGATGTGATGATTGTATTGCCTATCATTTGGAAACTGCCTACAAAAATGGCGTAACGAAAGCAGAAATGATGGAAACAATGTCTATAGCAACTTTAGTTGGTGGTACAATTGTAGTACCTCATTTAAGAAGAGCTGTTGAGTTTTGGGAAGCTTTAGAAACAGAGGTTTAACTGTTTATTAGTTTAAGCGTTTAATTGTTTGTGAATGTTTTAAGAAATTTATTGCGTTATAATAAATACATTTACACAGTTAAATAATTACACATTTTTGAAAAATATGATTTTAAGAGCAGAAAATATTCAAAAAATTTACGGTAGCAGAAAAGTTGTACAAGACATTTCATTAGAAGTAAAACAAGGTGAAATCATCGGGCTTTTAGGTCCTAATGGAGCCGGAAAAACAACTTCTTTTTACATGATTGTTGGTATGATAAAACCAAATTCTGGTCGTATTTTTTTAAATGATGAAGAAATAACGAATGATGCGATGTACAAACGTGCACAAAAAGGCATTGGTTATTTAGCTCAAGAAGCATCTGTTTTTAGAAAACTATCTGTAGAAGACAATATCATGTCTGTTTTGCAATTTACCAACCTATCTAAAAAAGAACAGAAAATAAAGTTAGAATCTTTAATTGAAGAGTTTAATATAGGTCATGTACGCAAAAACAGAGGTGATTTACTTTCTGGTGGTGAACGACGTAGAACAGAAATTGCACGTTGTTTGGCCTCCGATCCTAATTTTATTTTGTTAGATGAACCTTTTGCAGGTGTAGATCCTATTGCTGTAGAAGATATACAAAGTATTGTTGCGCAATTAAAAAACAAAAATATTGGCATTTTAATTACAGACCACGATGTACAAGCAACATTAGCTATTACAGATAAAACGTATTTAATGTATAATGGTAGTATTCTAAAAGAAGGAACTCCAGAAGAGTTAGCAGCAGATGAAATGGTACGTAAAGTGTATTTAGGTAAAGATTTTGAGCTTAAAAAGAAGAAATTTAGTACTACTTAAAATTACCAAAATGCCAAAGAATCCCAGAAGGATCATGTAGAAAGAATTCTTTTCCCCAATTTTTTTGCACAATGCTAGATAGTTTTACGTTTGCATATTTTTTAGTAAGATTTTTATTTTCAATTTCTGTAAAGTAGGTTTCAAGATCTTCTACTTCTAAAAAAAGCATAGAATTATCTACCCAATCTTTTACAAAAGCTTTTTGCAAGTAGAAACCAAGGTTTTCATCAATTTTGAAATAAGATAACGTATCAGACAACACATTTTCAACAAAACCTAAATCGTTATAAAATTTTTTTGATGTTGCAAAATTCTTTGCACCTATAAAAGTTCTTATCGATTTAAACATGTTCTTTTATTTGTTTAAAAAAATCTATTTTATTTTCTTTTAGCAATGTAAAAACAAAAGCTGACACCTTTTTTATGATCAGGTCTCTGTTGTAAATAAATTTTACCATCTAATCTTTTAATAATGGCTTTTATAGTGGCTAAACCAATACCTGTGTTATTATTGCTGCCATCAGAAGCTCCTAATGTTTCGAATAACGTAAAAGCTTTTTCCCAATATTTTTCTTCAATTCCAGGACCATTATCTTGATACGTAAAAAAATATTTATCGGCTTCTTCTTTAAAACTAACAGTAATTATAGATTTTTCTTCATCACAGAACTTTCTAGAGTTAGAAATTAAATTTTGAAAAATCTGTAAAAGTCCTATTTTTGAGGTAAAAATAGAGAAATCTAAATTAGATGTGTCAAAGAATATTTTATTCTGGAAATCATTATTATCAATAATTTGATCTAAAAGTTCTTTTACATTTAAATCTTCATAAATGATGTTTTCACTAGTTACTTTAGAGTACTTTAAAATTTCACTTATTAAATTATCTACATAAACAATTCGGTTGGATATTAAATTTAAATGCTCTTCTGCTTCTGTATTTTTAAAAAGTGCACTATGATCTTCTTTTAAAACATTCAATAAAAAATTTATTCCGTTTATTGGCGATTTTAAATCATGTGTTAACCTAAAAGCAAAGTCATTTAACTGCATGTTAAGCTCTTTTACTTTTTTATTAGACGCTTCTAATTCTTTATTTTTTTTTCTTAGTTCTAAAAGAACTACTACTTGTTTAGAGAGCAGTAATAACGATTCTTTTTGATTTTCGGTTAGTACTTTAGGTTGATCATCAATAACACATAAAGTACCTAGCGGAAAGCCTTCAGAACTATTTAAGGGAGCACCTGCATAAAAAATTACATTAGGTTCGTTTGTAGTTAATGGGTTATCAAAAAAACGTTCGTCTTTTGTAGCATCATTAATTATAAACAATTCATTAGGATGCAAAATACTGTGCGCACAAAAAGATACATCTCTTGGAGTTTCTGTAACATTTAAACCACGAGCAGATTTAAACCATTGTCTATTTTGATCAATGATAGAAACTAAGGCAATTTGGGTATTACAAATACCCGATGCAATTTTGGTTATAGCATCATATTCGGCTTCAGGTAAAGTATCTAAAATAGAATATTCTTCTAAAACTTTTAACCTTTCTTCTTCATTTTGGGGGATTTCAGCTGATTTCATAGGTGAATTAATTTACAAAAACCTATTTTTTATGATAGACAAAAGAATATACAACAT
>JANQTQ010000046.1:0-21381 GCA_030731625.1 Polaribacter sp.
ATCTGTACATTGTGCCGATAATAAAACAGCAATTAACAACGTATACGGATCTTTATGATCTAAAGGAATAGGAATTGTTGGATATTTTTCTTGAAGTGTATCAATTACAAATTGTACTTTTTCTTGTTTGGTCATAAAATTAGTTTCTAAAGTTGTAAAGTTAAAAGTTTCTAAAGTTTTAAACATTCTAAACTAAAAAGTTTTTAGTATCATTTTTACTTTATAACTTTCCACTTTATAAACTTTTAAACAAATACGATGACATCACTAAAAATAGGAGATAAAGCTCCACAATTTGAAGCAAAAGATCAAGAAGGAAACACAATTAAACTTGCTGATTATGCAGGTAAAAAATTAGTTTTATTTTTTTATCCAAAAGCAAGCACGCCTGGTTGTACTGCAGAAGCGTGTGATTTACGCGATAATTATCAATCTTTTTTGGCAAAAGGATACGACGTTTTAGGTGTAAGTGCAGATTCTGCCAAAAGACAACAAAATTTCATCAATAAAAATGAATTGCCTTTTCCGCTTTTAGCAGATGAAGATAAAGCGGTAATTGAAGCTTTTAATGTTTGGGGACCAAAGAAATTTATGGGCAAAGAATATGATGGAATTCACAGAACTACTTTTGTCATTGATGAAAAAGGAATTATAGAAGACATTATTTTAAAAGTAAAAACGAAAGCACATGCTGCTCAGATCTTAGAGTAACAGTAAAATTATATTAAATTTTGAGAGAGTTGATGAAAATCAGCTCTTTTTTTATTTACCTATCGTTAGGTATTGACTTCCTTATTTAAATTTAAGATATTTGATAATATTAGAAAACCATTTAAATTATGAAACATACAATCAAATTATTTTTACTGATGTTATTTGTAGCTCCACAATTTTTAAGTGCACAATCAATTACAAACGTCAAAACACTTTTAATAGAAAATCAATATGGAAATGCGAGGTTAATGGTAACTCCAAATACATATGATATGACAGCTACAAAACCAACCAAATTATCTGGGGTTTATGGTTTGTTAGTTTGTTATACCTATAAAGGTGTAAAAAAAGCATTGCATCAAGATTTAACGTATGATTTTGCTAAAAAAGGAGAAAAAGAACTGTTTTTAGGAATGTCTGCAACCAAAGCAAATATTATTATAAACTCTGTTTTGTTTTATAGAAGAGATTTAACAGCTAAAAATGAGTATCCCAAAAAAACAGATTGTTTCTAAAAATGTTTTTTAAAGAAGCCGTCTTAATAGTAATTTGAGGCGATTTTTTTTACTTTTTAAAACGTCATGCCAACTTTAAAGTTTAAAACTCTGCCTGTCATGTAATTCGGAATTCCGAATTGGGTTTTAGAATATACATCTCTAACCCAAGTATTTGTTATTGAATTCTGAATATCAAACATATTAAAAAGTTCTAGACCTGCATTTAATTCTTTAAATTTAGACAACCAACCTGTAGAAAACTGTTTGTTTGCATCCACAAAAATATAAGAAACACCTAAATCTGCACGTTTATAATCTCTTAGGCGATTTTGAAATTGGTACACATCGGAATAAACAGGAGAACCACCCGGAACACCCGTATTATAAACTAAATTTAAATATGCTTTTAAGTCTGGTAAATTGGGCACGTAATCTTGAAATAAAATTCCAAATTTAATTCGTTGGTCAGAAGGTCTAGCAATATAACCTTGGTTATCAATGTTTTCTTCAGTTTTTAAATACCCTAGACTCACCCAACTTTCACTACCCGGAACAAATTCGCCATTTAAACGGATATCTAATCCGGTTGCATAGGCAGTTGTTGCATTATCTGCTCTGTAACGAATTCTAACATTATCAATAGAATATGCATTTACGTCAGATAAATCTTTATAATATACTTCTGTAGTTAGTTTAAAAGGTCTTTCCCACATTTTAAAACTATAGTCCATTCCTGCTACATAATGAATTGATTTTTGCGCTTTCACATCAATATTTAAATCCCCATTAAAGTCCCTTAATTCTCGGTAAGATGGAGGCTGTGCATACAATCCGCCAGAAAAACGAAATAACATATCTTTTTCCCAGTTTGGTTTGATGGTAAATTGCGCTCTTGGACTTATTATTGTTTGATTTTTAGATTCGATTCCATTTCCTGTAACCGACCAATTTTGGGCTCTAATTCCTAAATTATAGAAAATTTCATGTTCATTCCAAAAAGAACGCTGATTAAATTGAATAAAACCAGAAGTTCTATTAATGTCCACATTATTATCTTTTCTGATGTTTTGATACGGAGTAATTTCGCCTTCAAAAGGTGCGTAAGGTTCATTGTTTGATGAATGATAAGGTGGTCTTATAGAAAATCCTAGGGAATCAATAATTTCCCATTCTCTAATTCTGTCTTTAATATTTTCTCGCTGATATTTTGCGCCAAAATTCCATTGAGTTTCACCATTTTTGATGGTTCCTTTTACCTGAATATTAGAAATTAAAGCATCTAAATCATTACGAGCATGATTTAATTGTGAGCCAATTCCTTGAGAGAAATCAACTTCGCCAAAATTTTGAGAACCAATATTTGCATCAACTTCACCTAAACTATACGCAGCAGCAATATCAAAATGTTCTTCTTCTTGGGTGTTGTAACGAGATGCAGTGGTTGTTAAAGTAAAATTATCATTTACTTTATAATCTGCAGATAAAGCACCAAATAAAGTTAGATATGTATCTTGTTCTTGTCCAGAATAAAAAACAGTTAATTCTAATGGATTTGCCACAGTACCAAAGCGAGTTCTTCTAGATAATGGCTGATAATTGTAATCGTTTAAAGAAAAATTACCTAAGAAATTTAGGGATAATTTTTCTGAAAATTCATAAGACATATAAGTTTGAACGTCTGTAAATTTAGGTCTAAAATTAGTTTCAATTTGTTGGCTATTTACAAACAAACTATTGTCTCTATATCTTACGCCAGTAATTGTGCTAAGTTTATTATTTAAAAAAGCGCCTTCAAAAGTTACGCTAGCACCCAATAAACTAGCATCTATTGTTGTAGCAGTTTCAGTAGGTTTTCTATACGTAATATCTAAAACAGACGATAATTTATCTCCATATTTTGCTTGAAATCCTCCGGCAGAAAAATTAATATTCTGCACCATATTAGAGTTGATAAAACTTAATCCTTCTTGTTGACCAGATCTAATTAAAAAAGGCCTGTAAATTTCAATTCCGTTTACATACACTAAGTTTTCATCAAAATTACCACCTCTAACATTGTACTGCGTGCTTAACTCATTATTGTTACTAACACCAGGTAGGGTCATTAAAATATTTTCTACCCCAGCATTTGCACCAATCATGTTTTTTGCTTTTTTAGCATCTATACTTGTTAATCCTTCTACTGCTCTTCTAGTATCTTTTACAATAATTTCTTTAAGTTGTTCTGTTTTTAAAGATAAAGTAGGCGAGTAGCGAGTTCCATTTCTACTGGTTAATGTAATTTTTTTAGTAAAAGTTCTATAAGAAACATGACTAAAAATGATGGTAACTTCTTCGTTAATAGGAATTCTTATTGAATAATTTCCGTCCTTATCAGTAACATCACCAGTGTTTCCAAACTTTATAGAAACCTTATCTATAGGTTCGTTTAGGTTATTTTTTACGGTACCTTTTAATATGGTGGTTTTTTGTGCCACTAGAAAACTAGGTATTAGTAATAAAAAGAAGAATATGTTTTTCACAAAAGTTAGTTTACTTGTTTCTTAAAGAACGTTGCAGAAAGCTCATTCGTATTTCCTACATTGTCTGAGACTACAATTTTAAAGATATGTTTGCTACAAACCAATTTTTTATCACTAAAATTATAGGTTAATATATTTTTTTTATGATTAAACTCCATTAAAATCCATTCATCATCAATGGTAGCTCTATAATTTTTGATATCAGAACCAACATCAGAAATTTTAACTTTTAAGGTTTTAGAATTTGTTAACCATTCTTGGTCTTTAAAATACAATAATTTAATGGATGGTTTTTGGTGGTCAGATAATAATGTATACTTTCCTAAAGTTTTAGTAGTCGTATAAAAGGTGTTTTCTTTTTTTCGGGTATATTGATAATTAGGATATCTTGGATATTCAACATTTGCAATATATAAATGTTTTTTTTCTTCTTTAGAATAGTTAGAAACATCAAAAGTGAGTGTAAAAATTTTATCCAAAGGAATTGTTGGTGTATGAATTTTTGCAATTCCGTTTTCAACTTTAAAATCTAAAAAAGTATCATTATAAAAAGTGTTTTTAGGAAAAGCAATAGTTACATTATCTAATTTAAATTTATTAAAATTAGCAGCAATTATTTTATAGTCAGTGGTGTCTTTTTGTTCAGTAAAAATGGTGTTATTTTCTTTACCAATAATTGAAATTTTTAAAGAACTTGTATTTCCTTCATAATCTTTTGCAATTATGTCTACCGTATAGTTTAAACCTTCTTTTATATCAATTTCTCCATTATTTATTAAATCTTTATAGATAGATAAATTGCTTTGAGATTCTTTAAATGTCTTTTGGTATTTTGTGTGATATTTTTTATAATGTTCATAATCAATAAGTAAGTTGATATATTTACTTTCTGGAAATGAAAATGTTTCTACATCATGATAATAATATCGGTTGCCATTTACGATCATTTCTAAACTAAAAATTCCGTTTTTATTTGATGAATTATTAAATCTATCAAACACATTTACACCAAATCCAATGCTGCCATTTGCCGAAATTCTTTCTGCCTCGTATACTCCTTTTTTAATTCGTTTAATCTCTAATTGAAAATTTTTATTTTGCTGATTAATTCTTGAATCAGCATTTAATGCAAATACTTTTAAATTTTGAAAAGTAGGCGGAATGGTATCGTCAACTTTTAAACCAAAAAATAACGGATTTATCGTTTTTTCGGTAAAAGAGTTTCTTATTTCAAAATGTAAATGCGGACCACCAGAACCACCAGTATCGCCAGATAAAGCAATGATTTCTCCTTTTTGAACAGGGAATTCATCCTCTTTAAAAAATAAATCACCTGTTTCGTAATTTTCATTTTTGTATTGTACAGATTTTATATATTCTTCAATTTTATCAGCAAATTTACTTAAGTGGCCATAAACGGTTGTAAATCCGCTTGGATGTGTAATATAAATCGCTTTTCCGTACCCAAATTGTTGCACTTTAATTCTAGAAACATAACCCTCTGCTGCAGCAATAACTTTTAAACCTTCTCTGCCTTGGGTTTTAATATCTAAACCAGCATGAAAATGATTGCTACGTAATTCGCCAAAAGAACCAGATAAAAGTAGGGGTATTTCTACAGGATTACTAAAGTAGTTTTGGGGATATTTTTCTTGAGAAAAGCATAAAAAATGAAATAATAAAAAAGAGATTACAAGAGTTTTTTTCAAAATGCTATTATTTTTTTTTACAAAAATAGTAAAAATCATTCTTTCTGTAATTTGTTTAATTTTAGGCAATTAGTAAAAAAGTGATAAAATGTTGTAAAGTTTCAAACAGATTGTTAACTTTGTAAATATAGTTTATTCTAAAAATGAATATGAGTAATACGCTTGAAGCAATTCATTTACTGGAAGATAGGTTAAAAATACTACTTTCAAATTATGAGTTTTTAAAAAATGAAAACAAAATATTGCTTCGAAGTAACTCAGAATTACAACATCAGGTTTTAGAAAGTAGGCAAAAGTTAGTAGAACAAAAAAAAGATTTTGATTTATTAAAAATTGCTAAAACTATTGAAGGCAGTGGTACAAATACAAAAGATACAAAACTGAAAATTAATACATTAATTAGAGAGATAGATAAATGTATAATTCAGTTACAAGAATAAAGTTCTTTATATTGTGGATAAATTAAAGATTAATATTGTTATTGCGGGTAGAACATATCCTTTAAGTGTTAACAACTCTAAAGAAGAGGAGGCTATGCGTAAAGCGGCAATTGCAATTAATAAATTAATTTCTATGTATGAGCAAAATTATGCAGTAAGCGACAAACAAGATGTTTTAGCAATGTCTGCATTACAATTTGCTTCAAAATTAGAATTACAATCTTTAACGAAAAATGACACAAATGAAGAAGAAATTAAGAAATTAAATGACCTTACTAATTTAGTAAGTAACCATTTAAAATAAGTTCATTAAAAATACATTAACAACACACTGCCTACGTTAGTAATTGTTTATTAAACTCAACACTATTCTATTATGAAGGATGAGTCTTAACTACAAAAGCATGCCTTTTAGCCTGAACTTGTTCGGCATTATAAAAGGATCCTTGAAGAGTTAGTTAGTCCTATAAATGTCATATTGGAGTTTAAAAACCCAACTATCGTAGGCTTTTTTTTATACCTAAATCTAAATTATGAATGAAATGATACTTCCCATTATTGTGGGAGTTTTTATTGGAATAGCTGTAGGTTTTTTAATCCTTAAATCGATAGAAAAATCGAAAGGAAAGAAAATACTAGAGGATACAAGGAATGAAGCAGCTTCAATTTTAAAGGAAGCAAAAAACGATGCCGAAGCAATTAAGAAAGATAAAATTTTACAAGCAAAAGAGAAGTTTATAGAACTAAAATCTGAGCATGAAAAAGTAATTTTATCAAGAGAAAAAAAGATTTCTGATGTAGAAAAACGAATCAGAGATAGAGAATCTAAAGTTGCATCAGAAGTTGATAAAAACAAACGTTTAAATCAATCTTTAGAAGCTAAAGAAAAAGATTTTGATTTTAAATTAGATTTTTTAGAAAAGAAAGAAGAAGATTTAGATAAAATGCACAAACGTCATGTAGATTTGTTAGAGCAAATTTCTGGCTTGTCTGCAGCAGAAGCTAAAGTAGAATTGGTTGCATCTTTAAAAGAGGTGGCAAAATCAGAAGCAATGGCTTTTGTACAAACTTCTTTAGAAGAAGCTAAATTAACAGCAGAACAAGAGGCTAGAAAAATTATTTTAGGAACTATTCAAAGAGTGGGTGTAGAGCAAGCTGTAGAAAACTGTGTGTCTGTATTCAACTTGGAGTCTGATGATGTGAAAGGACGAATTATTGGAAGAGAAGGACGTAATATTAGAGCTTTAGAAGCTGCAACTGGTGTTGAGATTATTGTTGATGATACGCCAGAAGCAATTATTCTTTCTTGTTTTGATCCTGTTCGTAGAGAAATTGCACGTTTGGCAATGCATAAATTGGTAACAGATGGTAGAATTCATCCTGCAAGAATTGAAGAAGTTGTAAAGAAAACAGAAACTCAAATTGAGCAAGAAATAATAGAAGTTGGTAAAAGAACAGTTATAGAACTAGGTATTCATGGTTTACATCCAGAGTTGATTAAAACTGTTGGACGTATGAAATATCGTTCTTCTTATGGTCAAAATTTATTACAACACTCTCGTGAAGTAGCTAACCTTTGTGGTATTATGGCTTCGGAAATGGGTTTAAATGCTAAATTGGCTAAAAGAGCTGGTTTGTTGCATGATATTGGTAAAGTTCCAGAAACAGAAAGCGAACTTCCTCACGCACTTTTAGGAATGCAATGGGCAGAAAAATATGGCGAAAAAGAAGAGGTTTGTAACGCAATTGGAGCTCACCATGATGAAATAGAAATGAAGAGTTTATTATCACCAATAGTACAAGTTTGTGATGCTATTTCTGGTGCAAGACCAGGTGCAAGACGTCAAGTATTAGATTCGTATATTCAGCGTTTAAAAGACTTAGAAGAAATTGCTTTTGGCTTTCCAGGCGTTCAAAAAGCCTATGCTATTCAAGCAGGTCGTGAATTACGTGTAATGGTAGAAAGTGGTAAAGTAAGTGACACTAAAGCTTCTGAATTATCTTTTAGTATTTCTCAAAAAATACAAAATGATATGACCTATCCAGGTCAAGTAAAAGTGACTGTAATTAGAGAAACTAGAGCTGTAAATGTAGCGAAGTAATTTTTATATAATATAAAATTTATAAAACCTTGAGTGTTTCCTCAAGGTTTTTTTGTGCCTATTTTTCTTAAGTTAATGTTAATTTTTAGAGAATAGTAACATTCCTCATAACAAAATCATAAACTTCCTTTAAGCTTATTAATCAATTAACTAACGTTTATAATACGTTAGTTTTACTTGTTCACTGTTCTTTTGTAGCTCAATAAATTCTTAAATAAACTACAAAATGAAACACAAATTTTTAAGTAAACTTTTAATTTTAATGTTATTCTTTCTCAGTACGGTTGCTTTTTCACAGCAGGTAGTATCAGGAAAAATAATTGACGAAACAGGAGCCTCTTTAATAGGAGCAAGTGTTAATTTAGTAAATGGTAATATATGGACAACATCAGATTTTGATGGGAAATTTACGATCGAATTTAAAAATGAAAAAAGTATAATTAAGGTAGTGTATCTTGGTTATATAAGTCAAGAAGTTGTTATTGGTAGTAGAAAAAATATTACGATAACATTGTTGCCAGAAGTAAATTCTTTAAGTGAAGTTATTGTAACAGCTTTAGGGATTAAAAGATCACAAAAAAAAGTAGGTTATGCAACGCAACAAGTAGAAGCTTCTACTATTAAAGAAATTGTTGCACCCAATGCTGCAGGTTTAATTACGGGTAAAGTTGCAGGTTTAACAGTTAGTAATCCAACAGGTTTATTTCAAGCACCGTCTTTTACTTTAAGAGGAAAAACACCTTTAATTGTTGTTGATGGAATTCCTGTAAGTACAGATTTTTATGATATTTCTCCTGATGATATTGTAGATATTACGGTATTAAAAGGTACTTCTGCATCTGCTTTATATGGGTATAGAGGTGGAAACGGAGCCATACAAATTACGACTTCTAAAGGTGAAAAATCAGGCGGATTAGAAATTACAGTTTCTCATAACACCATGGTGAGTGCCGGGTTTACTGTTTTTCCAGAAACGCAAACAGAATACGGTAATGGTTCTAATGGACAATATGAATTTTGGGACGGACAAGATGGTGGTATTTCTGATGGAGATATGATCTGGGGACCAAAATTTGAACCTGGCGTAGAAATTGCACAATGGAATAGCCCTATTAAAGATAATCTTACAGGCGAAATTACTCCTTGGTGGGGTGATGTAAGTGGTACAAAATACGATGATAAATCGCGCTATTCTAGAGTGCCAATTGCATGGGAATATCACAATAATTTAAAAGATTTTTTAAGAACAGGGGTTATAAATACAACGTCTTTTTCGGTAACAAATTCTACAAAAAAATGGTTCTTTTAGGTTATCGGGTAATTTTAAATCTCACGAAGATAGAGTGCCAAATGCGAGTTTAAAAACGGCGGGTTTAACTTTTAACTCATCAACAAAATTATCTGATAAATTAACTTTGGATAGCAAATTAGCGTATAATAAAGTGTTTTCTCCAAATTATCCAAGACACGGCTACGGACCTAAAAATCATATGTATACCATTTTAATTTGGATGGGAGATGATGTGAATGGTAAAGAATTAAACGAACACAGATATATTCCGGGGCAAGAAGGATATAGACAGGCAAACTTTAATTATGCATGGTATAATAACGTGTATTTTGCTGCGCATGAATTAACTCAAAAATACGATTCCAATGTTTTAAACGGTCAATTGAAATTAAATTATCAAATAACAAATGACTTAAGTATACAAACAACAGGTTCAGCTGTAATGAAAGATCGATTTGAAGACAGAAAAAGTCCTAAATCGTATTTAAATTATGGAGACCCAAGAGATGGAGATTACAAAACTTGGAATACAAGCACATTAGATGCAGATTATAATGTATTAGTGAATTATAACAAAGAAATCTCAGATAAATTTTCTTTTAGTGCAAATGTTGGTGCATCATCAGAGTATCATAAATATCAACAAGAATATAATGCTACAGATGGTATTATTGTACCAGAGTTGTACAGTTTAAATAATACAAAAGGTAATATAAAAGGAAGTACCTATTTTTCTGAAACATCTGTAAATAGTGTATACGGAATGTTAGAATTAGATTTTGATAATAAATTATTCTTAACTTTTACAGGTAGAACAGACAAACATTCTACATTACCAACAGACAATAACTCCTTATTTTATCCTTCTGTTTCATTAAGTACAATGGCCTCAGAATGGTTTAAGTTGCCAGAATCAATTAACTATTTAAAAGTATTTGGTTCTTGGGCGCAAGTAAAAAGATCTTTAAGTGCGTATCAAATAAACTCTTATTACGATAATGCAGGTACTTTTGATGGAAGTCCAGAATTGTCTTATTCTGGTAGTTTAGTGAATCCAAATATTGAAGGTTCTTTAACAACTAATATAGAGTTAGGTTTAAGTGCAGGATTTTTAAATAACAGAATTGGTTTAGATTTTGCGTATTACAATGCAATTGATGAGAATTCAATTATAGATTTACCAATTTCTTTAGGATCTGGTTTTTCATCAAGAAAAGAAAATGCACATCAATTTACTACAAACGGTTTTGAAGTTTCTGTAAGAGCAACTCCTGTTAAAAAGGAAGCATTTAGATGGGATGTTTTGGCAAACTGGTCTAAAAAAGTACAGCGTTTAACAAGATTAGATGAAGGTGCAGCACAATATAATAGTTTAAGATTAAATGACAGAACAGATGCTTATTATGCAACCGTTTGGGAAAAATCTGCTGACGGAGATTTAATTATAGATGCCAATACGGGTTTACCAACTAGAAATCCATACAAACAAAATATTGGGAATAAAGAACCAGATTGGAGATTTGGCTTAGAAAACACATTTACATACAAAGATTTTTCTTTAAAAGTGGGTATCGATGGTGTTTGGGGAGGTTTAATGAGATCTTTAACTGTAGAAAAAATGTGGTGGGGTGGTAAGCATCCAAATTCTACAGCGTATAGAGATGCAGAATATGCAAACGGAATAGGAACAGTGTATATTCCTGATGCTGTAAACGTAACTGGTGGTGCTGTTCAAAGAGATTTAAACGGAAATGTAACTTCAGATACAAGAACATATGCAACACATTCAACTCCTGTAAGCTGGCAATCTTGGTCTCAAAACTATCCTTATAGAGCACAAGTTACAGAAGAAGAAAGCAAAACTTTTGCAAATGTTTTTGATAGATCTTATTTAAAATTAAGAACCGTTTCTTTAAGTTACGATTTAACAAAAATTGCAAACATAAAAGGGGTAAAACAATTGAATGCAAGCTTTAACGGGTACAACTTATTTATCTTGAAAAAAGCAGCTATTATTGATCCAGATTTTGGAGATGATGATAATTTACAAGATCCTTCTACAAGATATTTAGGACTTGGTTTAACTTTTAAATTTTAATAAAAATGAACAATTTTAAAAAAATATTTTTTCTGATATTGGTTGTTGTTTTTTCTTCTTGCGAAGATTTAGATATCAACAACAATCCTAATAATGTAAGTGAAACGCACCCAGATTTGTTGTTAACCAACATCATCACAACAGCTTTTCAAGTGCAAAGAACAGGCGGTATGTATGCTTCTAGAATGATTGTACAAACGGATGGCGAAAGTACTTCTCAGTTTTATAAATGGGATAGAGCTAGTTTTGATGATTATAATAATCTACGACAAGTAACTAAAATGATGGAAGAAGCAGAAAGAATTTCTGATGATTCTTACCTCGGAATTGGTTATTTTTTTAGAGCTTATTATTTCTATAACTTAGCATTAACATTTGGTGATGTTCCGTATGCAGAAGCTTTAAAAGGTGAAACAGAAAATATATATCAACCAACTTATAGCACTCAAGAAGACGTTTTTGTAGGGATTTTAAGTGAGTTAGAACAAGCGAATTCTCTTTTAGAGGGTACAAATATTATTACAGGTGATCCTGTTTTTAATGGAGATGTAAGTAAATGGAAAAAGTTAGTAAATTCTTTTCGATTAAAAGTTTTGTTAACGCTTTCTAAAAAAGAAGGAAATTCTTCTTTAGCTCTTAAAAGTCAGTTTGCGTCTATTTATAATTCAGAATCTATTATTGCAGCGCCAGAAGAAAGTGCAAGATTAGAATTTGTAGATGTTGTAGATTCTAGATATACAGAGTTTAATTCAAGTGGTTATGGCTCTGGTTTATACATGGCTTCTACTTTTGTTGATTTGTTAAAAGAAAGAAAAGATGCTCGATTATTTGCAATTGCTGGTCAAACTAAAAATGCAAAAGAAGCAGGTTTGGCAATTAATAATTTTGATGCGTATGCAGGTGGAAACCCAATTGCTGCTTATAATGATGTAAATTTAGTAGCTGCTGCAGGAAAAGTTTCTAAAGTAAATGATAGATATACATCAGACCCAACGGCAGAAGCGCATAACTTGTTAAGTTATTCTGAAGTTCAATTTATTTTAGCGGAAGCTGCGGTAAAAGGATGGATTGCCACAGCTAGTGCAGAATTTTTTTATAAAAACGGAATAAAAGCAAACTTTCAGTTTTATAATACCTATGCAAAAGGATATGAGGATTATTACACAACAACTGAAGCTGATTTGTATCTTTTAGGTGATAAAGTAAACTTTGCCAATGCAACTACCGATGACGAAAAGTTAGCTTTCATAATTACCCAAAAGTACTTAACTTCTTTTTTACAAGGTGGATGGAGAATGTATTTTGATCATTTAAGAACAGGATATCCAGAATTTCCTTACCTAGGTTCAGATACGCCACCAACAAGATGGATTTATCCTTTAGATGAATATAATAACAATTCACTAAATGTTACTGAGGCAATAACAAGACAATTTGGAACTTCTAATGACGGAATTAGAGCGCTAACTTGGTGGTTAAAATAAAAATAAAATACTAATTTATAAGACCGTAATTTTATTACGGTCTTATTTTAATTTATAAAAAAATGAAAAAAAATCACATTTTAAGTTTCGCTTTTTTGTTTTTAGCGCAATTTTTAGTTGCCCAGAAAATAGAAATAAAACCGTATTTACAAGATGCAGAGCCAACATCTATCAAAATTATGTGGCAAACAGATTTTGGCGAAGAATCTATTGTTCACTGGGGTTTAAGTGAAAACAAATTGAAAAATAAAACCAAAGGAACTGCTTTTGATATCAATTTTACAGCTAAAAGAGTTCATGAAGTTTCTTTATCAGAATTAAAAAGATTTACTACTTATTATTACAAAGTACAAACAGGGAAAGCAGTATCAGGAATTTATCAATTTAAAACGCCTCCATTTTCAGATTTCTCAAAAAAAATAAATTTAGTTGCGATGAGCGATATGCAATACGATTGGCAATATCCAACAAAGTTTAAAGAAATTGTAGAAGAAGGATTGTTGCCTTATTTTGATAAAAATTTTGAAGGAGATATTTCTGATAACTTAGCAATGGTGGTTATTCCTGGTGATTTGGTAGAAAGCGGCACTAATTTTAATCAATGGGAAGAACATTTTTTTAAGCAATCAGAAAAATTGTTTTCTAAAGTGCCCGTGTATCCAGTTCCTGGAAATCATGAAAGAAATTCTGAATATTATTTTAAATATTTTCAATTGCCAAAAAACGGAAATCCGGCATATCCAGAGCATTGGTGGTTTAAAGATTACGCAAACACCAGAATTATTGGTTTAGATTCTAATGACGGCTATAGAGATATAAAACAGCAATTAATTTGGTTGCAAGAATTGTTAGAAAAAACAGCTAAAAATGATACAATCGATTTTGTTTTTGCACAATTGCATCATCCTCATAAATCAGAATTATGGATTCCTGGAGAAGAAGATTTTACAGGAAAAGTGGTAAAATTATTAGAAGAGTTTACTGAAAAATCCAACAAACCAAGTTTGCATTTTTTCGGTCATACGCACGGATATTCTAGAGGACAATCTAAAGAACACAAACACCTTTGGGTAAATGTGGCTTCTGCTGGTGGCACCATTGATAATTGGGGAGAATTTGAAGGAAGAGATTATGACGAATTTACGGTTACACAAGATGAATATGGTTTTGTATTGGCAACGATAGATCCAAATAAAGAAAATCCTTCTTTTACTTTAAAAAGAATTAGTAGAGGGAATAATATTCAGTTTAGAGACAATCAATTAAGAGATAGTGTTACTGTATTTAAGAAAACTATTCAACCTAATCAACCAATTTTAGCTGATTTTAACAAAGAAAATCAACCAATTTACAAAGTAGTTTTAAAAGCAACTTCTTTTAAAAGTGATAAAAAAGATTCTTTTCATGCAGCTTCTAATTGGCAAGTATCAACAACAGCAGATTTTTCTAAAATAATATACAATTCTTGGAAACAACACGAAAATTGGTATTACAGAGAAAACAGACAAAAAGATGATGATTTATCTGATGAAATTGTAGACAGAAAATTAGAGAACGATACTACGTATTTTGTTCGTGTGCGTTATAGAGATCAGTTTTTAAATTGGAGTGATTGGTCTACTATAAAAACCTTTAACACAGCTAAATAATGAAAACAATAAAATTAACATCAATAGTATTTTTTACTTTATTAATTGCAGCTTGTTCCTCAGAAAAAAAGGAAAAAGAAGCTATACAAAAGGATGAAACTTCTAAAGTTTTTATAATTACTTTGGATGGTTTACGTTGGCAAGAATTATTTTATGGAGCAGATTCTTTATTGGTAGAAAACAAAGAATATGTAACGAATATAAAAGGTTTAAAAGAGAAATTTTGGCGAGCATCAGCAGTAGAAAGAAGAGAAGTTTTGTTTCCTTTTATTTGGAGTGAAGTTGCTGTAATGGGCCAAATTCATGGAAATCGTTGGCGAGGAAGCAAAATGAATGTAACCAACGGAATGCATTTTTCGTATCCTGGGTATAGCGAAATTTTAACAGGTAAAGCAGATGATAAAAACATTTTTAGTAACGATAAAATTCCAAATCCGAATACAACCATTTTAGAAATTGCAGAAAAATCTGAAACGTATAAAGGCAAAGTTGCTGCTTTTGGAAGTTGGGAAGTTTTTCCGTTTATCATTAACGAAGAAAGAAGTGGTTTGTATGTAAATGCAGGTTTTAGAAAAGCAAAAGGAGATCATTTATCAGATAAAGAAATCTTTTTAAATGAATTACAAGATGAAACTCCAAGTCCTTGGGAAGGAGTTCGTTTAGATGTTTTTACACATCATTTTGCCATAGAAAACTTAAAATAGAAGCATCCAAATTTAGTGTATATTTCTTACGGAGAAACAGATGATTTTGCACATGATGGTGAATATGATTCGTATTTAACATCCGCCAACAGAACCGATAATTTTATTAAAAAACTGTGGAATTTTACACAACAAGATGCTTTTTACAAAGGTAAAACTACCTTTATAATTACTACAGATCATGGTAGAGGTACAGAGCCTTTGGCAACTTGGAAACATCACGGAAATAATGTAAAAGATACTGATGAGGTTTGGGTAATTGCTTTTGGTGATAAAATTGAAGCTAAAGGAGAAATCTTAAAAGAAGAACAATTATATACAAATCAAATAGCTGCTTCAGTTGCAAAATTATTAGAGTTAGAAATCCCAACAGATTCTATTGGGAAACCTTTTTCTTTTATAAAATAGGAGTATTATAAAATTCAGTTTCACCAAAAAAAAGTTAGTAAGAATCGTTGTCGTTTCTTACTAACTTTTTTGTCTTTCATACGTAACTTTTTTATCAAACTTACTTATGAGATTTGGTAAAGTTGTACAACTTATTTAGATTTATACTAGTATTTACTTTAAAATATACTAGTATAGTTTCTTAAGAGTTCTAGTATTTTTATAAAACAAGTAAAATAACTTGTTTTTTTATATTTGTAATGAAGTTTTTAAAGGTACAAAAAAATATTAGAATGCTAGCAATTAACTGTAGCGTATTCAATATTGAGTCCTGTTATTTATTTTCTAGGATGATAGGTTTCTACAACTTCTTTTAAATAACTTTTGTCTAAATGCACATAAACTTCTGTAGTTGTAATACTTTCATGACCTAACATAAGTTGAATTGCTCTTAAATCGGCGCCATTTTTTAATAAATGTGTGGCAAAAGAATGTCTTAAAGTATGCGGACTTATTTTCTTTTTCAGGTTGATTTTAACAGCTAAATCTTTTAAAATTGTAAAGATCATTTGTCGCGTTAAACCTTTGCTGCGTCTGTTTAAAAACAACGTATCTTCAAAATTTTTAGCGGGTTTTAGATGATTTCTAATTTCATTAATATAAATAGTAATATATTTTTGTGCATTGTAATGAATTGGTACAAAACGTTCTTTATTCCCTTTTCCGGTAACTTTTATAAAGCCTTCATCAAAAAATAAATCAGAAATTTTTAGGGTGATTAATTCGCTAACTCGCAAACCACAACTATATAAGGTTTCTAAAATAGTTCTATTTCGTTCCCCTTGCGGATGACTTAAATCAACAGCAGAAATAAGTTCGTTTATTTCTTCTTCAGATAACGTATCTGGCAGTTTTCTTCCAATTTTTGGCGCTTCAATTAAGTCTGTAGGATTTGTTTCTCTGTAATCTTCAAAAACCAAATAATCAAAAAAACTGCGCAATCCAGAAATAATTCTTGCCTGACTTCTCGCATTCAGTTTTTTGGCAACCTCATAATTAAATTGCTGAATGGCACTATTATCGATAGAAATAGGAGTGACGCTGATGTCATTTTCTTCCAAAAATAAAATTAGTTTTTCTAAATCTCTTGTGTAACTATCAATTGTGTTTTTAGATAATCCTCTTTCTATCTTTAAATATAATTGAAAATCTCTAATTGCGTTTTGCCATTTCATTTGCTAAAAATAAAGTTTATATTTACACTTTAAAAAATTTTATGAAACTAATTATAATAAACGGACCAAATTTAAATTTATTAGGAAAAAGAGAGCCAGAAATTTATGGTTCTAAAACCTTTGAGGAATTTTTTAAAGAACTTCAATTAAAATTTAAAGAGGTAGAATTGTCTTATTATCAGTCTAATACTGAAGGTCTAATTATTGATAAATTACATGAAATTGGTTTTGAATATGACGGAGTTATCCTAAATGCCGGCGCATACACACATACTTCTGTGGCTATTGCTGATGCGATAAGTGGAATAACAACACCGGTTGTAGAAGTGCATATTTCTAATGTACATAAAAGAGAAACGTTTAGACATCATTCGTTTTTATCACCAGTTTGTACAGGAGTAATTTTAGGTTTTGGTTTAAAAAGTTATGATTTAGCAATTCAGAGTTTTCTGTAATTCTGAACTTGTTTCAGAATTTATTTTCTGAAAACTGAGACTGGAAACTGCAACTGAAAACTGCCAACTTTTTAAAGTTCTAACATCATTTTAATATCAGAACGCTCATAATGAGATTTTTCTTCTAAAGGAATTTCTTTAAACCCGAGTTTTTTGTATAAACTAATTGCAGGAACCAGTTTTCTATGAGAATATAAAGTGATGCTTTTCCATTGTTGATTTTTTGCAAATTCAATGCAGAAATTCATTAATTGTAAACCAATTTTTAAACCTTGATATTTTGGTAAAACGGCCATTTTACTCAATTCATAAAAAGTTTTTTGGTTGATGATGGATACAACTCCTACAATTTCATTGTTATATTTTGCAAAGAAAATAAACCCTCCAGGATCTAAAACGTATTCTTGTGGATTACTTAAAACCTTTTCGTCATAAGGTTCTACATAAAAATATTTTTCTAACCATTCTACATTTAAATTGTAGAAGTCTTTTGCAAGTTCTGGTTGATATGCTATAATTTCTAAGTTTTCTATGTCCATAATAAGTAAGTTGCATTAGGGATTGACGTGAAAATCCTTTTTGTGAAGAATGAACAAAAAGATTGTAACAGAAAGCCCGACTTTTCTACACTAAAACTTTTTTGTTTTAGTGTAGAAAAGAATGCCCAAATTAAATTAAATTTTAGCATTGATAATTGCCATCATTTCATTTTCTAAAACAATTGTTTTTTGATAGATATCTTCTGCTTTTGCAATAATATCTTCTGCAAATTTCCTGTCTTTAATATCTTTTGCATTGATTCTTACGTTAAAATAAGCTCCTGTAACAGCAGTTTTTGCACATAAAACACCTACACCAGCATCAGAAAGCGAATTTTGAATTCCGGTTTTCATCATTTCTAGCATAACTTCAATGGAATTGTGAGCAGTTTGCATCACTTTAAAAGGAATTTCTGTAGCATATTTTGTAGCATCTTCAATGGCTTTTTTACGTGCTTCAATTTCTTCAGGATTGGTTTTTGGCATTCTAAAACCATCAATAATTTTGTTAAAAGCATTGGTGTCTTCATCCACTAAAAACAGCAATTCATTTTTATATTTTTGACCTTTTACAGCCCAATCAGAAAAATATTCCCATTCTTCATCCCAACCAGTTTTATGAGCAGAAAGATTGGCAACCATAGTTCCTAAAGAAACTCCTAAAACACCCACATAGGCAGCAATACTTCCACCGCCAGGCGCCATAGATTCTGATGCAGTTTCTTCAGCAAAATTTTTAATTGTAAGATCGATTAATTTTTTATCAGCATTAGAATTCATTACATATTCTATGATTCTTTCTTGTTGGTGAAAAGGCTTTAAATCGTCTAAACCTAGAGATTTTATGGCAATTTTAATTTTCTCACTTTCTGATATTCCTAAAGAACGCTCTTGTTTTTTTAGATAAAAATCAGCAGCATCTAACATTGCTTTTAGCGGAACTAAACCAACCAATTCTGAGCCAGTGACACGTAAACCGCGTTCTGTTGCAGCTAAATCTGTTTCGTAAAAAGCTTCGTGCATAGCAGTGATAGAAATGTTGGTTAGATTGTATGAAATTTGTGCAATTCCGTATTCTTCTATATACCAACCAATGCCTTTTACGGCTTTTAATTTACCCGGAATTCTCTCTGGATTTCCGTTTTTATCTAAAACATTTTTTCCGTTTACAGTTTTAACGCGTCCGTTTTCACGAATATCAAAGGCAATAGCATTTGCTCTTCTTGTGGAAGTTGAGTTTAGGTTTACATTGTAAGCGATTAAAAAATCACGTGCAGAAATTGCAGTAACTCCGGAGGTTGTTATTTGTTGATTATATGTTGATGGGCCAAAATCAGGTTTCCAATTTGGATTTGATAATTTTTCTTTTAAACCTTCATATTCTCCAGAACGAACGGTAGCAAGGTTTTTTCTTTCTGATGAAGTTGCTGCATTTTCATAAAAATAACCAGAAATACCCAATTCATCGCCAACTCTTTTTCCTAATTGACGAGCAAATTCGGCAGTTTCTTCCATAGAAATATTCGCAATTGGTACTAAAGGGCAAACATCTGTAGCTCCAAAACGAGGATGCTCGCCTTTATGTGTGCTCATATCAATTAATTCCGATGCTTTTTTTATCAATCTAAAAGCCGCTTCAATTACATTTTTAGGCTCGCCAACAAAAGTAATTACAGTTCTATTTGTTGCTTTACCAGGATCAACATCTAATAATTTTACACCTTCAATCGTTTTTACCACGTTTGCAATGGCATTTATTTTATTGAGGTCTCTACCTTCGCTAATATTAGGAACGCATTCTATAAGTTGTTTGTTCATGATTGATGAATTTGATTACCAAATGTAAAATATTTATCAAAAATAAACTTTAAAAATTATCAATACAATAAAATTTTACTCTTATATTAATGCTTTTGATAAAAATAAATATCTAATAAAAAGTAAAACTACTAAAGGAATTACAGCAACGGGGAATAATTGTACTTCACGAATCCAAAGAATAGGAACTGTAATTAGTAATAAAGACAATAAGATGAAGTAATATTTGATCCATTTTTGCTGATTTTTTTTGAGCATTAAAAAAGCAATTATCAAATTAGGAGCAAATGCCCATAAAAAATTGAAGTTATTTGGAGCTGTAGAATGGTCTGTGAAAAACCAAAGAAAAATGATTAAAACACCTAGAATTCCTGTTGTAAAAAGCAAAGTAAAATCTAACCATTTTGATATTTTTTTCTTTTTTAAATCAGAAAAAGTAATAAATAAACCAATGAAAGAAAAGATACTAAAAATTAAAAAAGGATTGAAGAATGAAATTTCTGGTTTTTGGTCTTCAAAATCCAACAAAAGATCTTCTCTTTTAATTAAATTTTCTGGTTGGTTACGAACATATAGAATACTGTGATTAAAAATTGAATTCACATATTTTGGTAAATACATATATTGTTCTAAAGTTGCTTTTTGATCTAATTTACTACCTAAAGCTAAATTAATACCAAAATTACCCCAAGTATTCCAATGAATTTCTTTGTTCATTAATTGTCTAAAAGAAAGATTTTGTTCTAAATTATCATCCATAAAACCAATCTTATCACCTAAAATGGTCGTGGTAATATCTCTTAATTTAGTAGCACAATTATTAAAATAAGGGTCGTATAAATAAGCTGCATTTTCTGGTAACGCATTATTTTCTAAATACATAAAAAATAATTGTTTTTGTTCTTGAGTTAAGTTTAAAACTTGCTGTTTTACCCAGCGTTTATCTTTTTTGTAGCTTTCTAAAAAATAGTTGAAATTATACCTCGCTAAACTGTAAAGAAGTTTTCCTTTTACAAAATTCGAATAAAAATTAGGAGCATTAAAATCGAACATTCCATAATTATAAATAACATCTATTTGTAATAATGGGTCATGAATTCTAATAGCAGCATGGCCAAAAGCTTCATATAATTCAGATCCAGGAGCAGCTGTTATGATGCTAACTTCGGAATATACAGATAGATTTATTTGTGCAATAAGGGGTTTTGAAAAGGTAAAAAGGAATAGAAATAGAAGGTGTTTTATTTTCATAAATTAGTAGCGTCTAAAAAAACTATAATCAAAAGTTATAGAAAAAATATTGGAATACAAAGCGTTGCCTATACTACCAATATTGGTTAATGCATAATCGATTTGCATGCCGTTGTAATTGAACCCAACACCAAAATTTGGTTGCGTAGAAAGTGATTTTCCATTGTCAAATTCGGTGATGTACTGAAAATTACCAACCCCAACGCGCAAATATGCAAGTTTGTCATAATCTAATTGAAAACCAATTGCAGGATCGATACTTCCTAATTTTGATGAAAAAATATCATTAGTTTGTTCAAAACGAATGTTTAAATCAACTTCTGTTAATAGATTTAAAAAACGCCCAATTCTAAAATCTTTGGCAACACCTACTTGTATTTTTGGTTTTGTAATTTCGGTAGTTTCTGGTAATTCTTGATTTTGACCCGGAATTGCATCTTTTATTTTATTGAATTCATCCTCATTAATTACCCAACTATTATAGGT
>JANQTQ010000046.1:21391-22372 GCA_030731625.1 Polaribacter sp.
ATTATAGGTTGTAGTAATATCTCTGGCCATGATTCCAAATTTCCAATTATTTCTTTCAAACTGAAGACCTGCATCAAAACCAAATCCCCAAGAAGTGGCAAAATCGCCAATAATTCTTCGAATCATTTTTGCGTTTACTCCAAATTTAACATCCTTAAAAATTAAATTTCTAGCGTAGGCAAAATTAAACGCATAATCAGCTGCAGAAAACAAACTAATTCTATTGAAATCTATATTTCCTTGGCTGTCAATTAATTCTGTTGTATTTAAAATATCATCAACACCAAAACGAATTACAGAAAAACCAATTGCGTTATTTTTATCAATAGGCATTGCAAAAGCTGCATGATTGTAGTTGGCGATTCCTGCAAAATAAGAAGCATGCATTAAAGAACCTTGGTAATCTTCAATTCCAACTAAACCTGCTGGATTCCAGTAAATTGCATTTACATTATTGGTGGTTGCAACTACAGCTTTACTCATTCCTAAAGCAGCAGCATCTACACCAATATTTAAAAATTCGTTAGAATAATTTCTAAAGGATTGCGCATTTAAAAAAAGCGGAAAAGCAACTAAAAAAAGGTAAAATCTGTATTTCACAAATGATTAAAATTATTGAGAACAAATATCTAAAAACCTACTAAAATAACTGTTGTTTTTGATAGTTATTGTTTATGAATTATCTAATTGAATGTTTTCTTTTATAAAACGAGCAATTCTGTGCTCTAACCATCTGTTTTCAGCTGGTTTAAAAGAAGTCATAAAACCACAATGACCTCCATGTTTTGTTTCCTCAAAAAAGAAAAATTCTGAGTTTTCTGCTTCCTCAAAAGGATAACATTCTCTTGATAAAAAACTATCATCTTTTGCATTAATAAGTAAAGTTGGTTTTTTTATAGTTGAGAGATATGGTTTAGAACTTGCTTTTTGCCAATAATCTTCTGGACTTTTAAATCCAAAAACAGGCACAGTATATAAATG
>JANQTQ010000046.1:22382-23730 GCA_030731625.1 Polaribacter sp.
GCGAGATGTGTATAAGAGACAGTATCAATAGGTACCGAAACAGCAATTCCGCCTTTAATTAATGGCGAAATAGTAGTACTTTCTTCACCAATATATTTTAAAGTTAAATTGCCACCCAAACTAAAACCAATAATTATAATATTCTTGTAGTTATAGTTTTCTAATAGATAATTTACAACAAAACGTACATCTTCTGTTTTTCCGCTGTGATAAGTAGAAAGCAACAAATTATCTTCACCACTACAACCTCTTAAATTAAAAGAAACAGTGTCTAAACCTTCATTATTTAAATGATTAACATTTGAAGCAATGTATTTAGAATCAGAACTGCCTTCTAAACCATGAATTAATAAAACAATGGTTTTAGAACCTACAAGAGAAAAATCTAAATCAATAAAATCATGATCCCAAGTTGTAATTCTTTTTCTTGTATAACTTGCTTTGTCTTTCATAAAAAGCGGTCTGTAAGTAGTATTAAAATAACCGTTTCTAAAAGGAATAGTAGGTAGAAAATTTGAAGAAAAAACAGGCATAGTTTTTTTATTTTACACAAATATGACAAAAAAATAGGGATTTAGAAAATTAGCTAATTTTGATTGCTTATTTTTGTTTTTGAAAACACGAACTATGAACTTAGGAAAACACATTCCAAATTACATAACTTTAGGAAATTTATTTGCTGGATCAGTTGCCGTTATCTTTGCAGTTGAGGGAGATTTTAAGACAGCAGCAATTTTTGTGCTGATTGGAATTATTTTTGATTTTTTTGATGGATTTACAGCCAGATTAATGGGAGTAACTGGTGAATTGGGTAAGCAACTTGATTCTTTAGCAGACATGGTAACAAGTGGTGTTGTGCCCGGAGTTGTAATGTTTAAATTAATACAAAGTAATTTAATTGCAGACAATTTATTAGAAGTAAAAGCGAACCAAATATTAGATGTGCCACTTATTGGTTTAATTTTAACGATGGCTGCCTGTTTAAGATTGGCACGTTTTAATTTAGATGCAAGACAAACAGACTCATTTATAGGATTACCAACACCGGCAATGTCTTTATTTGTAATTTCCTTACCCTTGATACAAATGAATACAGACATTGTATTTGTAAAAGATTTAATAAGTAATAACTATTTTTTAATAGCTTTAACTTGGGTATTAAGTTTTTTAATGAATGCAGAAATGCCTTTGTTTTCTTTAAAATTTAAAGAATACTCATTAAAAAATAATTATATCAAATATTTTTTTCTTTTAGCTTCGGTAATTTTACTTGTTACACTTAATTTTCTTGCGGTTCCTTTAATCATTATGTTGTTGCAATATCGTAATTGAATAATTACCTTTCAGA
>JANQTQ010000047.1 GCA_030731625.1 Polaribacter sp.
GCATCATCAAAAACAAAACTTGATGTTAAATATAAAGGTGTAGAATGTTCAGAAAACTGACTTCTTTCTGTTTGACTTCTTATTGCTTCTGTTTCGAAATGTTTTTTCATTATTTTATTATTTAGAATCAAGACCGCAATCGCTTTTAGAATCAAGAATCAAGATTAAAACCTTATTCTTTTCTCTTGATTCTTGCCTCTTTTCTCTTGTTTCTTTATTTTTTATCAATCAGTATTTTTTGACTGAAATACTGCCAACTGAAAACTGCTTACCATTTTTTAATTATTATGTTTAGCCAATCTTAAAATATCTCCAAAAACACCTCTTGCCGTTACACTTGCTCCTGCTCCTGCTCCTTGAATTACAATGGGTTGTTCTCCATAAGATTCTGTATAAATCTCAAAAATTGCATCAGAACCTTTTAAAGAACCTAATGGTGTATTTTCTGGTGTAGAAACTAATTTCACTTCTAAAATTCCTTTATTTTGTGATAAATCTCCACTTAATTCGCCAATATAACGTAAAACGTGATTTGGCTCTTGACTGTCTTTTAATGTTTGATATTCATCATTTAATAAATCTAAATTACCAAGAAAATCAGTAACAGAACCATTTCTTAAATTTTCCGGAATTAAATTTTTAATTTCAACTTCATTAAATTCATTTTCTAATTCTAATTCTCTTGCCAAAATTAGTAATTTTCTAGCAACATCATTTCCTCCTAAATCTTCTCTAGGATCTGGTTCTGTAAACCCTTTCGCAATTGCTTCTTTTAATATTTCCGAAAAAGGAGCATTTTTAGTAGAAAAATTATTGAATAAATAACTTAAACTTCCTGAGAATACACCTCTAATTTTGGTGATATTCTCTCCTGATTCATGTAATAAACGAATTGTATCAATCAAAGGCAAACCTGCACCAACATTCGTTTCGTACAAATATTGTTTTTTGTATTCTTTTAATTTTGCTCTTACTTCTTTGTAAAAATCAAAAGATAAAGTATTTGCAATTTTATTACAAGAAACCAAATCGAAACCTGCTTCAATAAACGGAATGTAATTACTCACAAAATTTACGCTTGCAGTATTATCAACCGCAATTAAATTTTCAAAATGATGTGCCTTTGCAAATGCAATAATGTCATGAACTGTAGCATTTTCATCACCATTTTCTAACAAATTTTCTTTCCAGTTTTTAGAAACTCCGTTTTTATTTAGCAACACTTTTTTAGAATTTGCAACCGCAAAAACATTTAATTGCAATTTTCTTCTTTCTAAAACCGATTGCGTATTTTCTATAATTTGATCAATTAACGTCCCACCAACCAAACCTTTTCCGAAAATAGCAATGTTTATTTTTTTGGTAACTCCAAAAACTTGACCATGAATTACATTCACCGCTTTGTGCAATTGGTCTTTTTTAACCACCAAACTCACATTTTTTCCAGTAACCGTATTGTTAAATAAAACAGGTACAATTTGGTTTTTGATTAAGGCATTATAAGGTAAATGAAATTCGCTTAAATCCTGACCAATTATAGAAATAACAGCAACATTATTAACAATAGAGATATGATTTACATCTTGCGAATAAAAATCATTTTCAAACTCTCTTTCAAGAGCAGCAACCGCTTCTTGTGCTTTATCTGCATCAATAATTAACCCAATTCCTCTTTCTGATGAACCTTGCGCAATAATACTAATACTAATATTTCGATCACTTAATGTTTTAAAAATACGCGCATCAACACCAACTTTTCCCAACAAACCTCTACCTTCAAAATTTAATAACGCCACATTATCAATCGTAGAAATAGATTTAATTCCTTTTGCTGATGAAGATTCTGCCGTAATTAAAGTTCCTTTGTCTTCTTTATTAAACGTGTTTAAAATCCGAAGATTAATATTCTTTTCTAATAACGGAATAATGGTTTTTGCATGTAAAATGGTGGCTCCAAAATTAGCTAATTCATTTGCTTCTGAATACGATAATTGCTCAATCTTTTTGGCATCCGCAACCAAATCCGGATTTGCAGTAAAAATTCCGCTAACGTGTGTATAATTTTGCAACTCATCAGCATCTAAAAAATTTGCCAATAAAGCCGCTGTATAATTGCTTCCGTTTCTTCCTAAAGTGGTTGTTTCTCCTTTTTTGTTTGAGGATATAAAACCAGTTACAATATTAATTGCATCCTTGTTTTTTTTGTAATATGCAATTACATTTTCTTTAGAAATGGATGTAATTGGTTGTGCATTTCCAAAATTTTCATCCGTAATAATTAAAGCTCTTGCATCTGTTGCATTTGCAGAAATGTTTTCTTTTTCTAACAAACTAGCAATCAGTTTTACAGATAATAATTCGCCTTGCGCTAAAACCTCATCTTTAATTTTTTGGCTATAATCCCCCAACAAAGAAACACCTTCAAAGATGGTTTCTAATTTTGAAAATTCCTGAGAAAAATCAACTGAATTATTAGGTTCTAATTGATATTCTTTAAATTTCTCGAACTTCGTTTTATATTCTTTTTTAGCTGCCGCTTTTTGTAAAATAGCTTCTAAATCATTCGTAGAATTTCCTCTTGCTGAAGCAACAACTGTAATTTTTTCGTTGTTTTTATATTTTTGTAAAATAATTTCAATTGCATTCTTTAAGCCTTTTCCGTTGGCTAAAGATTTTCCTCCAAACTTAACTACTTTCATTTTTTTCTTTCTATAATCTTTATTAAAAATAGGCTCAATAATGGTTTGTAATTGCTCATATTCCATCAAAAAAGCATCATGACCATGCACAGAATGGATCTCATTATACGTAACATTTTCTTTCGTTAATGCTAACTTTTTGTGCGTTTGTCTATTTTCTTCCGCAGTAAAAAACAAATCAGAATCAACACCAATAATATGAATATCCGCTTTAATTGAATCTAAAATATCAATGCTGATTTCACCATTTTTGGTTACATCAATTGATCTTAACAACTGATTCATCAATTTATAAGAAGATAATTGATAGCGTTCTTGCAATTTATTTCCATGATGCAACAACCAACTTTCTACATTAAAAATAGTAGAATCTGCACTTTTTGATCTCTGAAAACGCTCTTTAAAGGACTCTGGAGTTCTGTAACATAACATGGCATGCATACGCGCATCATGCACAGGATTGCTTGAATTTACTAAAAATTGTTCCTGAATTTGGCAATTACCAATTAGCCAATCTGTAGATTTCCAATCTGTGGCAACGGGAATAAAATTCTGAGTTAATTTTGTGTTTAACATCATCATTTCCCAAGCAATTCCGCCACCTAAAGAACCTCCAATTAAAGCAAAAAGTGCATCAATTTTTAATTCTGACAATCCTAATAAAAAGATTCTTGCAATATCTCTGGCAATAAAACTTTTATAATCATCAATTACAAAACCATCAAAACCATTACCTGGAATATTAAAAGCTAAAATGGTGTAAGTATTTGTATCAATCGTTTTATCAGTACCAATAACATCTTTCCACCAACCTTTTTTACCAGCAACATCGCTATTTCCTGTTAAAGCATGATTTACCAAAACAATAGGCGCTGTACCCAATTCTTGGCCAAACAATTGATAACTTAATTGAATGTCTTTAAATTGAGCTCCACTTTCTGTAGTGAAATCTTTTAGGATGATATGTTGTAATTGATTTTCCACTTTTATAATTTAGACCTCACCGATTTTAAAAACCTGTGAGGTCTTTTTTTTTAATTTATATCTTAGAAAAAGCTTCTTTTAAATCTGCTTTTAAATCCTCTAAATCTTCAATACCAACAGACAATCTAATTAAATCTTGACCAACGCCAGCACTTGCTTGTTGCTCGTTATTTAACTGTTGATGTGTGGTACTTGCTGGATGAATAATTAACGATTTTGTATCGCCAATATTTGCTAATAAAGAGAATAATTTTGTTTCGTTAGATATTGTTTTAGCAGCTTCAAATCCGCCTTTTGCTCCGAAAGTTACAATTCCGCTTTGACCTTTTGGCAAGTATTTATCTGCTAATTTTTTGTATGTACTACTTTCTAAACCAGGATAATTTACCCAAGCAACTTCTTCTTGTTGCTCTAACCATTTTGCTAACGCTAATGCGTTTTCTGAATGTTGTTTAATTCTTACGGATAAAGTTTCTAAACCTTGAATAATATTAAACGCGTTTGTAGGGCTAATTGCGGCTCCAAAATCACGCAATCCTTCTAAAATTAATTTAAAAGTAAACGCCGCTGCACCTAAAGCTTCATGATACACTAAACCATGATACCCTGCAGAAGGCTCTGTAAATTCTGGGAATTTCCCGTTTGCCCAGTTAAAAGTTCCTGCATCAATAATTGCGCCTCCTAAAGAGTTTCCTTGACCACCAATATATTTAGTTAAAGAATGAATTACAATATTTGCTCCGTGTTTAATCGGATTTAATAAGGCTGGTGTTGCAACAGTATTATCAACAATAAAAGGGACTTCTGCAGCTCTTGAATGTGCAGCAATTGCTTCTAAATCTAACACATCTAACTTCGGATTTCCTAAAGATTCTACAAAAAATGCTCTTGTATTATCTTGTACAGCATCTGCAAAATTATCAGGATTTGAAGCATCTACAAACGTTGTGGTAATCCCTAATCTTGGTAAAGTTACACTTAATAAAATGTAGGTTCCTCCATACAAACTGCTTGATGCAACGATATGATCTCCTGCTTTTAAAAGTGTTAATAATCCTGTAGAGATTGCAGCTGTTCCAGAAGCAAAAACTACGGCTCCAATCCCACCTTCAACTGCCGCTAAACGATCTTGTAAAATTTGATTTGTTGGGTTGTTTAAACGTGTGTAAATAAACCCTAATTCTTTTAGAGAAAAAAGATTTGCTGCATGATCTGCATTGTTAAAAACATACGAGGTTGTTTGATAAATAGGAACTGCTCTAGTTCCTCCGTTTGCTTTTACATCATGTCCTGCGTGTAATGCGTTTGTTGCTAATTTGTGTGTGCTCATTTTTCTGTTTTTTTTAGTTAATAAATAATTAAACCAAAAGTCGAATGCATCAAAAATTATGATGTACTTACTAGAAAAATGCTATTAAGAATTATACAAATACACGAAAGTGTCCTTGTTTTTTGGTTATCTATCCAATTTCTGATAAATGAATCTGAAATTAAGTAGAATTTAGCACCTTCTTTTCCTCACAAAAAGGGTTGCTAAGGTTTCAACGGGTCTTTCCCTCCACCTTTCTTGATAACATTTAAATAAGTTATTGAACTTTGTGAATGCAAATATATGTTCAGAAAAATTTAAAAAACAAATAAAAGTACATTTATTTTTTATTTATTATTTAAATCTCATTTTACGTACCGTATTTTTTAGATTCGATAAATAAAAGTTTCAATAGGTAATGATCGCTAATAATACTATAATCAAATATTATACTAATAAATGTTGTTATTTGGATTTTAAACGTAACTTTGCATCCTAATTTAGAGGAAAAATTTGAACTGATTGCAACCTCATTAAAAAAATGCTAAAGCAGTAATTTTCTACTACTTTTAGCGACCAATGCAATCTCTTTTCATTTTTTAATAACAAAAAGAAGATTTATTATGTCATATTTATTTACCTCAGAAAGCGTTTCAGAAGGACACCCAGATAAAGTTGCAGATCAAATTTCTGATGCTTTAATTGATAATTTTTTAGCGTTTGATAAAAGCAGCAAAGTTGCTTGTGAAACTTTAGTTACAACTGGTCAGGTTATTTTGGCTGGTGAAGTAAAGTCGAACACGTATTTAGACGTTCAACAAATTGCAAGAGAAGTCATCAACAAAATTGGTTACAACAAAAGTGCCTATATGTTTGATGGAAATTCTTGTGGAATTTTATCAGCAATTCACGAACAATCGCCAGATATTAACCAAGGTGTAGACAAACAAAACCCAGAAGAACAAGGTGCTGGAGATCAAGGAATGATGTTTGGTTATGCAACTGACGAGACAGAGAACTACATGCCTTTGGCTTTAGAGATTTCTCATAGATTGTTAATTGAATTGGCTAAAATCCGAAGAGAAAATAGCGATATTACATATTTAAGACCCGATGCAAAAAGTCAAGTTACTATTGAATATTCTGATGACAATGTTCCGCAAAGAATTGATGCCATTGTAATTTCTACGCAACATGACGATTTTATAAAACCTTTATCAGAAAGTAAAAACGATAAAAAAGTTGCTGAAGACAAAATGTTGGCTAAAATTGCTTCGGATATTAAATCTATTTTAATTCCAAGAGTTATTGCTGATTTACCTGCTAATATTCAGAAATTATTTACAGATAATATTACGTATCATATTAATCCAACTGGAGTTTTTGTAATCGGTGGACCTCATGGAGATACTGGCTTAACAGGAAGAAAAATTATTGTGGATACGTATGGAGGAAAAGGTGCACATGGAGGTGGCGCTTTTTCTGGAAAAGATCCTAGTAAAGTTGATAGATCTGGAGCGTATGCAACAAGACATATCGCTAAAAACTTAGTTGCGGCAGGACTTTGTAAAGAAGTTTTAGTACAAGTTTCTTATGCAATTGGAGTTGCAAAACCAACAAGTATTAATGTTGATACGTATAGAACATCCACAGTAAATTTAACGGATGGAGAAATTAGTAAAATTGTAGAAACGTTGTTTGATATGCGTCCTTATTTTATTGAGAAACGTTTAAAATTAAGAGCGCCTATTTATTCTGAAACTGCTGCTTATGGACACATGGGTAGAACTCCAGAAATTAAGACTGTAACATTTACAAATCCTATGGGAGAAACTGTTTCTGAAGAAGTAGAAACATTTACTTGGGAAAAATTAGATTATGTGGATGCTGTAAAAAAAGCATTTAAACTATAAAAACACTATAAAACGATTATTAAAGGCTGTATGAAAAGACAGTCTTTTTTTTGCTTTTTATAATTTACTTGATCTTAGCTAGGGCTAAATACTAAAAACAAATACCGTTCGTCGACACTTGCTTGCAATTTAATGCAACTAAGGCTGTAATAATCTTTATTTTAAAAAAGAGTGTGTTTAAATTTTTATCTTTGACACAGAATATTAAAATACTAATCCATCAAATATAATGAAAACATCAAATCTTTATCTTCTGTTATCTTTCTTTTTAATTCTTAGCGCTTGTACGCCAAATGCAGATGACATTCAAAATCCAGAATCAGAAGAGAATACAGAAACTCCTATCGCTATTTTAGAAAACTTATCAATTCCTGATAGCTTTAATTTTGAAACAGAAAGAGCGGTAACGTTATCAATTACGGATGCTACCCCTTTTGTAAAATATGAAGTTTTTGCATACGCAGAAAACAATAGTACAGAAGCAGAAAATATCACAGAAGCACTTAACAACTTATTATACTCTGGAAAACCATACGATGGTCTACTTAATCAATCTTTTAGTTTATCTAGCATTTATGAAAAAGTATATGTATTAAGAAAAGATGGTCTTGAATATACTTCTGAAATTATAACGATTACAAACAATCAAATTAATTTTAAATCATCAAGCAAAACCTCTAACAAAGCTTCTACTGCTTCTAAAACAAACAGCGATGCTTGTTCAATATGTACAGACAACTTCTTTTTAAACAATGATTTTGAAAACGGTCCAACACTTCCAAACAACTTTATTATCACAGATGAGAATAATGTTGAGGGCTGGTCTACAACTGCAACAGATAATAAAATAGAGTTATGGAAATCTGGATTTAACGGCGTGCCTGCTCAAAACGGAACTTATTTTGCAGAATTAAATGCCAACCAAAGTTCTGCATTATATCAACGTATTTGCACCAGTCCTGGTGCACAAATAAGCTGGTCTGTTTGGCATCGTGGAAGAACTGGAGTAGATAAAGCTGTGGTAAGAATTGGAGAAAATTTAGCAACTGCAACGATAGAGGCTACTATGCAAACAGGCACATCTGCTTGGGTACAATACTCAGGAACATACACAGTACCAGCAGACCAACAAGATACTTACTTTATTTTTGAAGCTGTAGGTAGTGGAAGTGTTGGTAACTTTATTGATAACATTGAAATTAAAGAAATTGTTGCAGGTGATTGTACAACAGTTCAAAATAAAATGTATTACCCAACAGAATTAACAAATGCAACCATAGCTTTTGAAGATTTATGGCCTTATGCTGGTGATTATGATTTTAATGATTTAGTGATTAGCTACAACATACAAACTATTTTAAATGCAGAAAATAAAGTAACTCAGTTAGACTATAATTATACTGTTGAATCTATTGGCGCAAGTTATACAAACGGATTTGGATTAGAACTAGAAGGAGTTTTACCTTCTGCTATTGAAAGTGTTACAGGTCAAAATTTAACCGAAGGATTTATCCAAAACAATGCAAACGGAACAGAGCAATCACAATCAAATGCTGTAATTATATTCTTTGACAACGCACATATAAATGTAGGCTTAAGCAATACAATATCAATTGTATTTAAAACGCCTATTACAACGGCTGCTTTAGGTACTGCCCCTTTCAATCCTTTTTTAATTGTAAATAAAAACAGACAAAAAGAAATTCATTTACCGCTAAAACCAACTACTTATTACCCAACAACTACCACAATAGCAACTGGGCCAACAGTTAAAGATAGCGATGGTGATTTTAAAACACCAACAGGATTACCTTGGGCTATAAATATATCAGGTGCTTACAGAGCTCCAAAAGAAAAAGTATTAATTACAGATGGCTATAACTACTTTGCTACTTGGGCTACCTCTGGAGGTACAAATAAAACGGATTGGTTTTTAGATAAAAGTGGCTACAGAAATAATGACAACTTAAAATAGTAAATTCAAGTTTCATAATTGTAAAAGTCTCAGATTAAATTTAATCTGAGGCTTTTTTTATTATGTAAACTTTGTTTTAAAACAGCTTCTTTTTAACACATAAACCGCTCGCTCTTTAACAAAAAATTAAGAGTTCATCTTTTATAGATTATGTAATTTCGGAAAAATTCAAATCAAATATATATGAACACAAAAAAAATACTATTACAGTTATTTTTAGTAACCTTTGTTTTTGGCTTTTCTTCAAAAGCTAATGCACAATTCTGGAAAAAGAAAAAACCAGAAACTAAAGATGTGGCAAAGCCTGAAGCAAAAGCGAAAAAAGGCGACATTCTTCCTTATGGAAAAGTGGTTACTAAAGAACATAAAACCGATGAAGGGTTATTTAAAGTACATACTTTAGATGATTCTTATCTTTTTGAAATTCCAGATTCTCTTATCAATAGAGAAATGTTAATGGTAACTAGAATTGCCAAAACCGCAAGCGGAATAGGCTTTGGTGGTGGAAAAACAAACACACAAGTGTTACGTTGGGAAAAGAAAAACAAGCAAATCTTATTACGTATCGTATCTCACGACGTTGTTGCAGACACCCTTTTACCTGTGCATGAAGCAGTTGTAAATTCTAACCTTGAACCAATCTTATTTTCGTTTCCAATAAAAGCGTTTAGCAAAGATTCTACTGCAACTGTAATCGATGCAACTACCTTATTCTCTACAGATATTAAACCTTTAGGTTTTCCTGATTATTACAGAAAAGGATATCAAGTTACAAGAATGGATAACGACCGTTCTTACATCGATAGAGTTACAAGCTATCCACAAAACATAGAAATTAGACACGTAAAAACGTATTTAGCAAACAAAGCGCCTTCTAATAGCGAATTGGGTTCTATTACGTTAGAGATGAGTAATTCTATGATTTTATTACCTAAAGTTCCTATGAAACGTCGTTATTTTGACGAAAGAGTGGGTTGGTTTACAAGCGGACAAATAGATTATGGTTTAGAAGCACAAAAAAGTAAAAAGGTTACGTTTTTAGACAGATATCGTTTAGAAGTTAAAGACGAAGATATTGCCAAATTTAAAAATGGTGAATTAGTAGAACCTAAAAAACAAATTGTATACTATGTAGATAGAGCAACTCCAGAAGAATGGGTTCCTTATATTATACAAGGTGTAAATGATTGGCAGGTTGCTTTTGAAGCTGCAGGTTTTAAAAATGCAATTATTGCAAAAAGAGCACCAACTAAAGAAGAAGATCCAGATTATAGTCCAGAAGACATTCGTTATTCTGTAATTCGTTATTTAGCATCTCCAATTCCTAATGCAAACGGGCCTCACGTTAGCGATCCACGTTCTGGAGAAATCTTAGAATCAGATATTAACTGGTATCATAATGTAATGACCTTATTACACGATTGGTTTTTTATCCAAACTGCAGCCATCAATCCAGAAGCTAGAGGTAATAACTTTAAAACTGAAACCATGGGAGAACTTATTAAGTTTGTATCTTCTCATGAGTTAGGTCATACGTTAGGATTGCCTCATAATATGGGAAGTTCTACTGCCTATGCTGTAGATTCTTTACGTTCTGCTAGTTTTACTAAAAAATATGGAACCGCTCCTTCAATTATGGATTATGCTCGTTTTAACTATGTTGCACAACCAGAAGACAAAGGTGTTGCGTTAATGCCAAACATTGGTACGTATGACAAGTATGCTATTTCTTGGGGATATAGACCTATTTTAGACAAAACTGCAGAAGAAGAAAAAGAAACTTTAGATGCTTGGATTTTAAAACATGCCGGAGACCCAATGTACCGTTTTGGACACCAACAAGCAACAGGTGTTGTAGACCCTAGTTCTCAAACAGAAGATTTAGGAGACAATGCCATGAAAGCGTCTATGTATGGTATTAAAAACTTACAAAGAATTTTACCAAGATTAGAAGAATGGACATCAGAAAAAGGTGAAAATTATGATGATTTATCTACCATGTACGGTCAATTAATTGGGCAGTTTAATAGATATATGGGTCATGTAACTGCTAATATTGGTGGTGTTTACGAGCATTTTAAAACATCAGACCAAGAAGGTGCTGTGTATACACATGTTGATTTAGCTACTCAAAAAGAAGCATTAAATTTTGTGATGGATGAGTTATTTAAAACGCCAACTTGGTTGTTAGATGATAATATTTTTAGCAAAACTGAGTTTTCTGGTTCTGTAGAAAGAGTTCGTGGTTTACAAGCTAGAACATTAAACAGTATTTTAGATGCTGGTAGAATGGCTAGAATGATTGAAAACGAAACCATGAACAATACTAAAGCCTACTCTTTAATAAACATGATGAGCGATTTACGCAAAGGTGTTTGGAGTGAACTTTACAACGGAAGCTCTATTGATACCTACAGAAGAAACCTTCAAAGAGCTTATTTAGATCAATTAGATTATTTATTAAATGATGCAAAAGATCAAAGAGAAACAAACCGTGGGTATGTGAAACAAAGCGGAATTACCATCAACCAATCTGATGTGAAATCTGTGGCAAGAGGCGAGTTAAAACGTATTCAAAAGGATGCAAAAGCTGCTTCTTATAGAGGTAACACCATTACTCGTTATCATTTACAAGATGTTGTTGATAGAATCGAAACTATTTTAGATCCTAAGTAATTAATTTAGAAATTAGTATATTAGAACCACGCCTTTCATTGGCGTGGTTTTTGCTTTTAAATAATTATAAATGTGCTGTTTTGAAACAAAAAATATTCTTCTTATTCCTTTTTGTAAATCTTCTGATTACCACTGCTTTTTCTCAAAAAAAAATTTCTTGTAAAGTACTCAGCGCTTCTAGTAAAAAACCTATTACGTATGCTACTGTAATGCTTAAAAAAATAAATAGAGGCACGCATGCAGATCTTAATGGGAATTTTGAAATCCCTGCAAAATTTAAAAGTGATGGAATTATTAAAATATCTTCTATTGGTTATGTAACCAAAGAAGTACAACTCTCTCAACTAAAAAATGAGGGTGTAAATATGATCTATTTATCAACCTCAAACAATAAATTAGATGAGGTGATTGTTAAAACATCAAGAAAGAAAAAGAGGAAATTACTAGGCATCCAAATTGTTAAAAAAGCAGTTAACAATATCGCAGATAATTATCCTACAGAACCACATTCTTACATTGGTTACTATAGAGATTATCAGCAACCCGTTGGAAATTCTTATCAAAAAATTAGACAATCCAAAGAAGAAATTAAATACTTAAATGTACATGAAGCAATTATAGAGTCTTTTGATGATGGCTTTGATAGTGATAAACTAAAAGGTAAAAAAAATCAATCTCTGTTATATAATTATAAAACTAATAAACAATTCATTCAAGATTCCACACTTACAATTCCGTATGATAATAAAAGAAAAAAATATTCTGAAAGCGTTTATTTTACTCCTTTAGGAGGAAATGAATTAAACATTTTAAACCTTACAAATGCTATCAGAAATTACAATAAAATGTCTTTTTCATATGCCAACATTTTTCAAAAAGACTTTGTAAGCAACCATAAATTTAAACTAAAAGATGTGGTGTTTTTAGATAGCATTCCACTCTATGAAGTTTCATTTTCTTCTATTTTAGAAAAAACAAGTTTTGAATATTCTGCTTTTGGTAGTATTTATATTTCTAAACAAGATTTTGCCATTCATAAACTTAATTACAACCTTTATTACAGGAACAAGAAAAACCCGCAATATTCTGTTACTGTAGAGTACACACCAAAAAAAGATAAAATGTATTTAAATTACATCACTTTTAATAATTTTTTTGAAGCAACCAATGGCAATTATTTTAAAATTGATAAAACATTTTTCAACTCAAAACAAAAGGTTTTTAAAATCTATTTTAACAGGCCGGTAGAAATTGAAACTATCAATAAAAGAAACTTTAAAATCTATTATAAAAATGAAAGATTAAAAGTTACAGAAGTTAGCTCTTTGGAAGGAAGTTATCGCGTTTTCAATATCTTTGTTGATGAAAAATCAATTGCCAAAATAAATTTTGAAACAGAAAAACAAAACCAGAATTACAACTCTTATTTTACATTTGATGTTACCAAAGTAAAAGATTTAAACGGCTATGAAATAGATGAAAGAGCAAGTATAAAAATGAATCAATATAGAGAGTTTTTTGTTCAAGAAACCTTTGAAAACAAAGCCTTTACTGATAAAGAAAATTTTATTGATAAGGATGCGCCATTATCAAAAACCAACATTACAACATTACAATTAGAACATGATTACTGGTTAAATACACCTTTAAAATCTACTAAAAATTAATTTTTAGTAGATTAGCATTTTTAAACAGTATGAACATCAAGAAAAATAAAAAAACGGTAATAAATAGCGCAATGAAATAAGACTATAGTATGATTTTGAATACATAAAAAACAGTTATTGAACCTCATTTAAAAAGTAGAATGAGATTAAGTAGTGACAGAATTAAATTTCATGGTTGTAAAGCTGTAAGACATGATGATCATATTCACATTCAACTTAAATAATCTAACACCTTTTAAAGATATACAAAATTTTAATATGTAAGGAATTACCTTAACTAAAGTCTAAAGAGATACCATTATAAAAATTACTATTAAAAACAGCTTACCAATGCAAAACTATTGTAAAGAGAATTTAAACGAAATAAAAAATGTAGTTAGTAAGTTAAGTGATGCGCAATATACATTTCAATCAACCAACTTATTTGGATCAACAATAGGGCAACATGTAAGACATATTCTTGAAGTTTATCAAAGTGTTTTAAATGGTTTTGAAACTAAAGTGATAAACTATGATGATAGAGCACGAAATTTAGTGCTTGAAACCGACACAAATAGTGCTATTGAGGTGATTGATGAAATTTGTTTAAAACTAACAGGAAATCAGATCGATATGCAAATGGTTTTAGAAGGTAATTTTTGCCTAGCAGAAGGAAAAAAAATAAAAATTGACACCTCTTTATTAAGAGAATTAGCGTATTGTTTAGAGCATAGCATTCATCATCAAGCGTTAATTAAAGTGGGTTTACTAGAAGTTAAATGTTTGAATTTTATTGATGATACTTTTGGATTAGCACCTGCAACAATAAGACATAGAAAACAATGTATTGAGTAAGTTTATAAATAGTCATTTAGTTTCGTTCTAAATTTAAAAATACTAACTTAGCACCAAACTGTTAAAGCAAATTAAAACTCGCTATAGTAAAAAGCTATAACCATTTAACTACCTAGAACAGCATGATTTCAACAATTATAAATTAATAAATAATGTTTAGATTATCGAAACCTACTATCACTCTTATTCAAGCTATCACCTTTTTAAGTTTCATGTACTCTTGTTCTCCTAAAATTACTGATTATGAAGTTGCTATTTATCAAACATCACAATCTGGAGACAACCTTAAATTAATTACAAAAAACCAACCAACACAATCTGTCGGGGAAATAAAAAAAGTTAGTTTACAGATTAATCCTGAACAAAAATTTCAAAAATATATTGGTTTTGGGGCTTCATTCACCGAATCTTCGGCATGGAACTTGGCTACTATTCCAGTGGAATCAAGGAAAGAGGTCTTGACCAAACTTTTTAGTCCAACAGAAGGCGCTGGATTCACACTTACACGAACTCATATAAATAGCAGCGATTATTCTAACAACCACTACACGTATATTGAAGAAGGTGATGAAGATCTGTCAACATTCAGCATCCAAGAAGATATGAGAGGATTTACTGGTGATGAAAATGATCAGGTACGAGGCGTTGAACTAGTAGCACCAAGTTATGACCTTATTCCTATGATTTTAGAGGCATCTAGTATTCCTGGCGCAGATTTCAAGATTATCGCATCGCCTTGGAGCCCTCCTTCGTGGATGAAAACAGGAGAAACTAGTAAGATGACTAACGGTAGCTTATTACCCAAATATTATGGTCTGTGGGCTAAATATTTATCAAAATATGTAAGTGCTTATAAAGAAAAAGGAATTACTCTTTGGGGACTTACACCACAAAATGAACCGCTACATGCTCATAATGCTCAATGGGATAGCAATGGATTTACTCCAGAACAAGGTAGAGATTTTTTAAGAGATCACCTTGGCCCTCAACTCGTAAAAGATGGTCATCTTAATCTTGATGATTTAGAATCTGGCTTACGCGTATTGATTTATGATCACAATAAATCTACTATGAACGATTATGTGGCAGCTACATACCAAGACCCGGAAGCTTCTAAATATGCTTGGGGAACTGCCTTTCATTGGTATACAAATTCCGAATTAAAAGAAAACAACTGGTATGCAAAAGAATTAACTGATTTACAGAAAACTTGGCCAAACAAAGGGATGATTCATTCTGAATCGAGCATAGATATTGATGCCAATGACCCGATTGGTCAATATTGGAGAGCTAGTACCGATTATGCGGGGACTTTTGTACCTTTTGAAACCTATGCTTACGATATAATTACAGATTTAAATCACGGAACTCAAGGATACGTTGAGTGGTGTAGCATTCTTAGCAACAAAGGTCAACCAAATCCATACAACAACTTTAATAGCGCGCCAGTACTTATCAACCCAGAAACCGACGAAGTGATTTACACACCACAATATTATTTACTAAGTCACTTTAGTAAGTTTATACGCCCTAATGCACAAAGAATCGGTTTGAAAGGCGAAGAAGTGAAAGGGCTTATTTATACAGCCGCAAAAAATACAGATGGCTCAATAGCTGTTGTTGTATACAACAACAATGAAGCAGTTTATGATTTATCAATAGTGTTGGGAAACGAAACGTATACAACACAAATTGCACCCAAAGCTATTCAAACTATTCATTTACGAAGCAAATAAGGGAACATCTAAACGAGATATTCTAAATGAAATTAGCTATAACAAGTTCTAAAATCAACTAAAAAACGTAGCACAAAAATCTAAAAAAACAGTATAAAGCCTCGCAATTTTGTGAGGCTTTATCGTTTTTATGAGCTTGGTAATTTCACCTCCACTTGTTAGATTGCTTCAATCATTGCGCTTTTATAATGACGCTTTTAATTTTGAAAATACTTCTCAGCTAGAGGTTTAGGCACCAACTTGAGTTGATTCTAAATTTAAAAACCTTAACTTCGTTGAGTAATATATATCAACTTTTGCTGCTTTAATTGTAGTACTAAAACTTACTGTATTCGTTAAGTTTTAATTTCAAATCAAAAAAAATGAATAAACTATTAAAAATATTTTACTTGCTGAGTATCTTTTTTCTTTTTGCTTGTAAACAAGAAAAAAATGTTCCTACCAAACAAATAAACACTGCCAAAAAAGAAGTCGTTGTAACTTCAAAAAAATCATTTAACGCGTATTGGTACTCGGGCAAAGCAGAACTAAATAGCTATGCATTAAAACAATCTAGATATGGAGAAATACGTGAAGGAGAAGTTGTATTGGTTTTTGTAACAGAACCTTTTTCGCTAAACAAACAAGTTAAATTAGACAATGCTAAAGAGGCAGGAACTGATTTTGTGTCTATAATGAAATTAAACACAATCAGAAAATTTACCACAGGCATCTATGAATATTCTCTAATGTCATCGGTTTTTACGCCCATTGATATTCAAAAATATCCGCATACATTAAAAATGAATACCAGCGTACAAGAATGGTGTGGACATACATTTACACAACTAAACTTAAAAGATAATAAATATCAGTTTCAAGAATTTTCTTACTTTGAAGTTGAAGGTGATACAGAAAAAACCATTCCGGTTGCGCTTTTAGAAGATGAACTAATGACTCGTATTCGCTTACAAGAAGGCATTCTTCCGTTAGGAGAAATCGACCTAATATGTTCTAGCACGTATAGTCGTCTTTCACATCAGGAACTAAAAGTTACAAAGGCAACTATTCGTAAAACAGCAACAGACAGCATTATTACGTATATTATTGATTATTTAAGTTTTAAGAGAACGGTTTCTATGGATGTTCAAAAAGAATTCCCTAATAAAATTCTATCTTGGTCAGAAGATAATGGAGAGGGATTGATTACGGAAGCTACATTGAAAAAAAGCATCAAAGAACCTTATTGGAATCTAAAAAGGAACGCTGATGAGACCAAGAGAAAGGAACTCCAATTAATAAATTAACTCTAAAATCCTAAAAAAGAGAGCAAGTTACCCTTGTTATACTTTTTTATAAATCTTTAAAAATGAAATATACACTTTTAGAACATAAAGAATCGAACCCAAATACTATTGAGTGCAAATATTTTATGCCAAAAGAAGTACTTATCGACAAAATTGATGTGCTTGTAGTATCTTTTTTTGGGATTTATCCTGAAGGAACTTTAGGACGAAAGCATGCTATGTATATTTCTAAAAAAACAATTTCGGGGATTATTGAATTTAATCCGGAGGCCATTATTTTAGATTTTAGAGAATTAACGTACAATTGGGGGAATTCTTTGTTAAGTGTTTTTCAGGATATTGTTCTTTTTAAGGATGGCGAAAACACTGATGACGAACCTAGTTTTCCTATTATCATTGCAGCATCATCAAAATCTAGCGATGGTTTAGTATCGCTCTTAACGCCATCAACAAGTAAAGAAAGCCCTGATTTTATTTTTAAAGATATTAATTTAGCCATCAAAGAAGCAGTAGTAAGAGGTAAATTTTGGTTAGATCATTAATTTTTCCTTTGCTTATGATACTTCTATAAAATTGTGATTTTTAGTGATTTTGGCTTTTATCAAAATTATATGGAGAACCAATTAAGATTAGAATTAAAATTCCTTTCTCAATACAACATCAAAAATGAAAGCGAAAAATTTAAAAAGTATGCTATATTTGCGCAACTTTATTTTTCATGACTCAGACACTTTTATCATCACCATTACAAGGCTTTACAGATTATAAATTTAGAAATGCTTTTCATCATTTCTTTGGCGGCATCGATACTTTTTATGCGCCCTACATAAGACTCAATGGAAAACTTGTTATAAAAAACTCGTATCAAAAAGATATTCTTCCAGAAAACAATACAGAGTTAACGGTAATTCCGCAAATAATGACCAATGATGCCGATGAGTTTTTGTTCGTTACAAAATACGTGCAAGAATTAGGCTATAAAGAATTAAATTGGAATTTAGGTTGCCCCTACCCGATGGTTACCAAACAAGGAATGGGTTCTGGCTTGATTAGTGACTTTGCTAAAATTGATCGTATTTTGCATAAAGTTCACAATGAATCAGATATTATCGTATCTATGAAAATGAGAATGGGGTATGAAACTCCCGAAGAAATTTTAGACGTTTTACCAATTTTAGACACCTATCCTTTAAAAAATATTGCCATTCACGCCCGTATTGGAAAACAATTGTACAAAGGAGGAACCAATTTAGAAGCGTTTCAAAAATGTTTGGATCATAGCAAGCATAAAATGTATTATAATGGCGATATCACTTCTGTTGCTGCTTATAAAAAATTAAAAACACGTTTCCCTTTAATTGATCATTGGATGATTGGTAGAGGTTTAATTGCAGATCCTTTTTTGCCAAGTATGATTAAAGCCGATACTACCGAATATCCTAAAAATAGGTTTGATATTTTTAATGAATTTCACGATCGTATTTATAGAGAATATGATGCATCACTTTCTGGACCTACGCCGATTAAAATGAAAATGCTTGGTTTCTGGGAATACTTTTCTCAGAGTTTTGCAAATCCGCAGAAAACTTTTAAGAAGATTAAAAAAGCTGGCAATCCTAAAAACTACGCGCTGGCTGTTGATGAAATTTTTAAAGAAGCAAGAAGATATTAATTTGTTTACATTTTTCTTTGATGAAAAGAAAAAAATCTTACTAACTCACTATCGATCGATAATCTTACAGCTAAGATGTTATATTCTATGATGTTATTTCATCAAAATTCCATTTAGCAGATTGATGAATCTGCTTTATTAGATTAAAAATTTCTCGCTATTTTTCTTTTAAGAAACTCACAAAACAGCATCTTGTAATCATAATTTTTACTTCAGAAGCAATTTAATCCATAAAAATAATTAATGTATTTCATTAAATATATATATAAAAAATAATGAATAAGTTTTTCAAACTTTGCAGTGTTCATAATTTAAACTAAAAAAAATGGAAACTAAAAAAACTTCTCAGATTGAAATGCAAGAGCAAAAAATTCAATTAGTAAAAGGCGGTTTTACACCCAATCAAGCATCAGACGTTGTAATGTCTTTGCTAAATCAAAAGATAAATTATCACAAATTAGAATCAATACAACAGTGGGAACAAAACCATAAATACGATAGAGAGCCTTTAAAAAAACGTATTCAGCAACTTGAAGCAGAAAAAGAAATTGCTGCAGAATTTATCTCAAAAATAAAACTTGAAGGTAAAAAATTAAATATTGAAGGAATATTGGTAATGAAAGCTACGGAATAATTGAATCCATCAAAAAAATATCAATACAATTTAAATTAATATTTCACAACAAATTGGTTTATTTCTGAATTAAAAACGTACACATCAATAGCGTTCGTTGATCTAGTTCGTTATAAAACATCCAAACTTTTTTTATAGTATTTTATTTTAGAAATAAACCAAATATAGTTGTGATATAAAAAAGGAAATCAATTTTTAGATTTAACCTTCTACTTTATTTTTAAATGCAAAAGTCATTTTACTTTTGACGGCATCAATTTTAAGACTTTGTTCTATTAATTTTTATAGCGATTTTATTTATTTCAATCTAAACTCCATCAAAACTGGTAAATGATCAGAAGCTTGCTTAAATTCATTTAACACTCTTCCTGAAACGTACTCAATAGAATTTTTGGTATAAAAAATATAATCTATTCTTTCATACGGATCTTTAGAATCGAAAGTTTTTTCTAAATTTTGAAGATTAAAAGCCGCATTTCCAATCTCAGTATTCGTAAACACTTTTTGAATAATTGCGGTTTCATCGGTTGCACTTGCATTAAAATCGCCCAATAAAATAGTAGGATACGTATCTTTATATTGATTAAATAGTTGTAAAACTTCTTCAAATTGAATATCTCTTGTTGCTATATCAAAAGCTTCTAAATGAATGTTAATCAACACCACTTCTTTGCCATTTAATTTCACTTTTACAACTTGTGCTAAACGCTCTAAATAAAAAACATCTCTATAAAAAGGTTCATCAGCCACTCTAGACAACACAATTCTTTGATGCTCTTTCAAAGGATATTTGCTAATAATAGATTGTCCGGAAACCACTTTACCAAACTGCATGCTTATTGGCCAATACGGAAAAGGTAAATAACGTTCGTCCCAATTAATTGCTTTTACTTTATAACCATAGCCTAATTTAGCAATTTCTTCTTGCTGATCTACACCGTAACTTCTAGATGCGTTGTAATCTATTTCTTGAAACGCAATAATATCTGGATTTACTTTTTTGGTTTCTGACAAAACAGTGGCCAAATTATCATCAAATAGTTTTCTAGGTTTTGCTACTGGCAGGTTGTTTGTCATGCCGCTTAGATACCCAATATTATAGGTAACAATACTAAAAACAGAGTCGTTTACAGGCAATTCTGTGCTTTTATCTTCTATTAATTTAGCGTATTCACTTTCATCGAGCGTTGCTGATGATGCCCAAAAAAAGAAAACTACGAAAGCAATTATCAGCAATATTAAAAAGCGAAAAATAAATTTTAAGAAACGTTTCATAAGTTTTCAGTTGTATTTTCTGTTGGATTATCTATTTTAAAATCTTCTATAGCTTTTAAAATGGTTGCATCAATTTTATCTTGACTAATATTATACTTTAAATCTACGGATTGTTTTTCAGGAAATTGCTCAATAGTAACTGTTGTTGAAGGAAAGGCAAATTCTACACCTAAACCTTTTGCCAACTTAATAATTGCCATATGCAATCTATGTTTAGACGATTGCTCTACACCCCAAGCTAAACTTTTAAAATATACATTTACTAAAATTAGCAAAGCAGAATCTCCAAAACCCGTAAATTCTACGTTATAAGAATCGCGTTCAGAACGTGTTTCTGGATGTAAAATTATTATTTCTCTAATCCCTTTTACAAAAGCCTCGATTAATTCTGGTGGTGTATCGTAACGAACTCCCAAATTAGTTTGATAACGTCTATACAAACGCAAACCTTTGTTGTTAATTACAATTTCTGATAATCTGCTATTCGGAATTTGATAAATAGAAGTATCTGCAGCACGTACAATGGTAGATCTAAAACCTACTTGCTCTACAGTACCCGAAATTTCTCCAGTTTCTATCCAATCATCAATATGAAAAGGTTTGTCAAGAAAAATCATGATGGTACCAATTAAGTTTTTTACAGTGTCTTGAGATGCCAACGCAAAAGCCAAACCACCAATTGTTGCACCAGCCACTAGCGTTGTAGTGTCTACACCAAATAATCTTAGCACTTTAAATAACCCAAAAACAAGTACTAAACCTTTTAAGAAATTGTTTAAAATTGGCACTAATTGATCGTCTAACCTACTTTCTGTTCTTTCTGTAAATTCTTTATAAATACGCATAATCACTTGTACTAGTTTTAAAAGTACATAGATCCAAAAAACAGTTTCTGCAATATTTAAAGCCAAGAAAATCCATGTATTTACCTCTAAAGGAAACTGTAAAGACGGAAAAATTTTATCTATGAAAGACAAAGAAATTAACAAACTAATAGGATGCGCTAACTTTTTAAGAACTTTATCTAATTCTAAATTTGAAGTTCTGTGTGTAATTTGAAGTTGTATTTTTCTCAGTATAAAGAAGGCTATTTTTTTTATCAAAAGAAAAATAATAAAAACTAACACTAACAAAACAACTAAAGCTATAACTTGCCAAAGTTCTATTCCTAAATATTTTTGATGACCAGAAACAGGAATTACATCTTGTAATTTTGCTACATACCAAGGAAAAACATCTTTATAAATTTGATCTATACTTGCAACTGTTTCTGCAGAGTAATACCAATTTTCTCCAATTTTTTCAACATAAATTTTTGGCATTCTTTGCGGAAACAACACATATTTATGAAAAGTTGTGTACCCAATTGAGTCTTTATAATTAGGATTGTTTGGTATTTTATTAAAATCGATATTTAGTCCTTTACCATCTAAAACTTGTTTAATTTTAATGGCCTTTTTTATTGCTTGTTCTTCGGATAGTCCTAAAATTGTAGCTGCTGCTTTTTTAGGAAGATACGTATCGTTTTGTAAAAAGTACATGTGCGTATAGATTGTTGCATGTGGATTGCTTAAATCTACTTTTTCGTTTTCTTGCGCATTTGAATAGAAGGTAATCAAGGCAAAAAACCAAATGAATCTTTTCATTATAAATGTTTTAAAAATATTTTGCTACAAATTTAAACCTTTTCATTTTTTATATGTCTAAGAATTACAATTATTAAAAAAACAAAATAAATAAGATGAAAAAAATAATCGCAATTTTAGTTTTAGTATTCGCTTTTACAGTAACAGCACAAGCACAAAAGAAAGAAGGAAGAGGTGGTGTTGGGAAAATGTTAGCACAATTAACAACAGATTTAAACTTAACAGAAGCACAACAAAATGATATTAAACCTTTATTAGCAGCACAAATGGCTGAGAGAAAAATAATGGCTGATAAAAGAAAAGCGCAACAAGAATCTGGCGAAAAACCATCAAAAGAAGAGCGTACAAAAATGCAAGAAGATAGAGCTGCAAGTGAAGCTGCAATGGATGCTAAAATGGCAAGTATTTTAGATGCTGCACAATTAGAAAAATACAATTTACAAAAAGAAGCAAGAAAAAAAGAAGGCCCTAAGAAAAAGAAAAAAGAAAATAAGTAAAGTTAATTTTGGTTGATTAATTTAGTTTAAACTCGGGTTCTTAATTGAATTCGAGTTTTTTTTATTTCATTTATTTACTGTTAAAAAACTGTTAACCATAGCACTAGCATTAAACCTTTGTGCTTTTTAAGAGTCAAAGAAGAGAACATTAATAACAATTAAACATTTTATATCATGAAAAAAATAGCAAGCATTTTAATTTTAGTATTCGCTTTTACAGTAACTGCACAAGCACAAAAAAAAGGCAAAGACAATAAACAAGGTCCTAAATTTACAGTTGAACAACACACAGCATTAGCTGTTAAAAAAATGACGTTAAAATTAGATTTAACAGACAAGCAACAAGACCAAATAAAGCCACTAATTAATGCACAAGCAGCAGCAAAAAAAGCGGCTATGGAAAGTAGAAAAGAAAATAGAGAGGCTGGTAAAAAACCTACATCAGACGAGATTTTCGAAATGAAAAGCAAACAATTAGACAGTCAAATTGCTTTTAAAAACAAAATGAAAAACATCTTAACCAAAGAACAATTTGAGAAGTTTGAGAAAATGATGAAAAACAGAAAAGGAAAAAAACAAAAAGGAGAAAATAAAAAAGGAGAAGGCAAAAAAGGCGAAGGTAAGAGAGATAAAAATAAAGAAAATAGATAAAAAAATTTAAACTGGTTTGGTTGATTAGTTTTTTTAATAAAACCCGATTTCTTAATTGAAATCGGGTTTTTGATTGTAATCTAAATCTGCGTTAGGGATTGAAACGGCATCCTTTTTATGCTGAACTTGTTTCAGTATCATTAGGTTTGTTAATTTGATTCTACTAGAATTA
>JANQTQ010000048.1 GCA_030731625.1 Polaribacter sp.
GTTACAGGCTCTTATAAAGGAGGATCTTTTGATACCATATCTGAAAACGGAAAAGATATAACGTTAACAATAGATATTGATTTACAACTTTACGCGCAACAATTAATGAATGGAAAACGTGGAGGAATAGTTGCTATAGAACCATCAACTGGTGAAATTTTAGCCTTGGTAACTTCACCATCTTACGATCCAAATATGCTAGTTGGTAGAAAAAGATCTATAAACTCTGCAAGTTTAATGGACCCTAATAATCCAGAAAAACCGACTTATGACAGAGGATTATTGGCAGCTTACCCTCCTGGATCTCCTTTTAAAATAATGAATACATTAATAGGTCTACAAGAAAATGTGATTAATGAGCATAGCTCTTTTTTATGCTTTGGGGGCTACAGATATGGTAGTAGAGCTACCGCATTTATGAAATGCCATTGCGGCATTTTTAATTACCCAATTCAATTAAAAACAGCCATTGCAAGATCTTGTAACAGTTATTTTTCTAATACTTATAAAAAAATTATTGAAAAAAACGGCAAAGCAACAAAAGGATTAGACAATTGGAACGCACATATATCTAGCTTCGGATTAGGAAATTATCTTGGATATGATTTACCTGCAGGACAAAAAGGATTAATTCCTGATGCAAGCTATTATAATGCAAAATATAGATATCCTTGGGGAGCATCAACTACAATTTCTAACGCAATTGGCCAAGGCGAGGTTTTAACAACTCCAATTCAACTAGCAAATTTTACAGCAGCTATAGCTAACAGAGGTTTTTTCTATACGCCACATATTGTTAAAAAAATTAATAGAAAAACTATTAACAACCCAAATTATACAACAAAAAAACAAACAACCATTAACAAAGAACATTTTGAACCTGTAATTGAAGCTATGCATGAAGTTTTTAAAACAGGAACTGGAAGATGGAGCCAAGTAGAAGGCATTGAAATTTGCGGAAAAACAGGAACCTCAGAAAATTCTATAAAAATGGTTGATGGTGTTAAAATTCAAGCGGAAGATCATTCTATTTTAATTGCTTTTGCCCCAAAAGACAATCCTAAAATTGCTATAGCGGTATTTGTTGAAAACGGTGGATTTGGATCTACAATTGCAGCACCGATTACCAGTTTGTTAATAGAAAAATATATAAACGGAAGTATTTCTGACGCCAATAAACTTAGAGAACAAAATATGTTAAAAATGAGTTTGCAAGAAGTTTACGACAAGCAAATACCAAAAGCCAAAAAAGTTGCGTCAAGAAAAGAATAATATTTTTGCAGGTATAGATTGGATTTTAGTTTTCCTATACATAGCTCTAATTGGTTTTGGTTGGTTAAACATTTATGCAGCATCAAAAACAGAAGAGAATACTAAAATTCTAGATTTCTCTACAAAATATGGTAAACAGATTCTTTGGATAGGATTTAGTATTCCGCTTATAATTGTAATCCTTTTCTTCAACTCAAAATTTTACGAAAAATTTGCAAGTATTTTATATCTAATTTCTGTTTTTTTATTGATTCTACTATTCCCTTTTGGTAAAGAAATAAACGGTGCAAGATCTTGGTTTAATTTTGGTGCCATGAGTTTACAACCCTCAGAATTTGTTAAGGCTTTTACAGCATTAGCGGTTGCTAAATTATTAAGTGACAGACAATACAATCTTAAACTAATTAAAAATCAAATAAAAGCATTTATAATTGTTTTCTTTCCGGCCTTCTTAATCACTTTACAACCAGATGCTGGTTCGGCACTTATTTATTTAGCTTTCTTTTTTGTATTAAACAGAGAAGGTTTAACCCTTAATTATATTTTATTAGGAATAACGGTTATTGCATTATTTGTGCTCACCATATTTTTTGGATCAAACAATATGTTTATTTCTCTTTTTATCATAATTACAATCATTGTAGCCTACATTATTTATAGAGGAGGAAAAAGATTCTTTAGATTTAATTGGTATAAAATTTTAGGTTTATATCTTGTTGTAGGACTATTTATTTATGGTACAGATTTTACATACGAAAACATATTTAAACAACATCATAGAGATCGTTTTGAAGTGTTATTAGGAAAAAAAATAGATAATGTAAATATTGGCTACAACTCTTACCAATCAGAATTAACAATTAGTTCTGGCGGATGGTTTGGTAAAGGTTTTTTACAAGGTGATATTACGCAAGGAGATTTTGTTCCTGAACAACATACTGATTACATTTTTAGTACTGTTGGTGAAGAATGGGGATTTATTGGCAGTAGTTTTGTAATTATTTTATTTATGCTGATGCTGTATCGTATTATATATTTAGCAGAAACACATCCTAATAAATTTGGTAGAATCTATGGCTATGGGTTGACATCAATCCTATTCTTTCATGTAATTGTCAATATAGGAATGGTTATAGGTTTATTACCAACTGTTGGTATTCCACTTCCTTTCTTTAGTTATGGAGGATCTTCTCTATGGGGATTTACAATCTTACTTTTTATCTTTGTTCGATTAGACGCTCACAAAAATTACGATTGGTAAACTTAGTACATCCATTTTAGAAGAAATGAATAACTACACTTTATTTACTCTGTAGACGATTTCTCAATAAATGAACTAAAAATCAATCTTATAAAGCTAAACTGCTTTTTTGGAAGGCTCATAAACATTTAAAAAAACTTACAAACAATCATAAAATTTGTCATTAAGATCATTAAATAAAACAGAAGATATATCCAAAGTGATTTCTATAACGTCTTACCTTTTTTTAAGATCAATTTTCCTAACCTGCGCTATAACTTCTATTCTTTCAAGAATATGGTTAAACTTAATGCTCCATGTGCACCAATAACTAACGATTGTTCAATATCCGCAGTTTTTGATGGACCAGCAATAAACACACCAAAATCTGAATCTAAATTGCTTAATTTATCATAAGCTTGATGCATATAAGGTACAATGTCTTTTGCTGATAAAACTAACACTAAATGCTGCACAATAAATGGCAATACACGAACTGGAATTTCATTATCAGACACCCAAATAGAACCATTTTCTGCAACTGCCAATTTACTTTCTAAAACTAAAAGATCTAAATTTTCTAAATCGTGCGGTTTATGTAAAGTAGCTAAATTTATGGTATTAAAAGATTGAGTATTTTCTAAATTTGAAAATTTTACTTTTGAATCAGGAAATATTTTTTCAATTTGATGAATAATATCTTCGTTAGAATTTGCAGTAACAATATTACCACCAACTACTTCTACTTTTTTTGTAAACTCTTTAATAAGGTCTAAATTTTCCTCAAAAAGAGAAATATCGATATTAGGTAAATCTAAAAGTTCTGGTTTATTTGATTTAATTTTTTCTAAAATTTGATTTCTACTTCCCATAATTTAACTTTTCTTTTCGTTCTCTCTTTCTTTAAACCATTCATCAAAACTTTGTTTTGGACCTAAAGGCAAATCTCTAGCTTTACCCCAGGCATTTGGTTTTGAGTTGATAACTGCTTTTGGTAAATTTCTTAACGACCAACGTGCAATTTTACCAACAATTTCAAACTGAGAAGGGTTTGCGAAAATTTTACCCATTGCTTTCATTGATTGTTTTTTAATAAAAGGCTGAGGTGTTTCTTTCGTAATTATTTGTCGCCATTTGTATAATTGAGAATGAATATCAATTTTTACAGGACAAACATCAGAACAAGAGCCACATAATGTGGATGCAAATGGTAACGTGCTGTACTTTTTTAAATCTTTTCCTGGAGATAAAATAGAACCAATTGGTCCAGGAATTGTAGCATCATAACTATGACCGCCACTTCTTCTGTAAATAGGACAGGTATTCATACAAGCGCCACAACGAATACAATGTAAAGAAGCTCTAAAATCTGGCCTGCTTAATTGTTCAGAACGCCCATTATCAACAATAATAATGTGCATTTTTGTTCCTTTTCGTGGTTTTTTAAAATGTGATGAATAAGTTGTAATTGGTTGTCCGGTTGCAGATCTTGCTAATAATCGTAAAAAAACGCCTAAATGTTCTTGTTTCGGAATTATTTTTTCAACACCCATGCAAGCAATATGAACAGGTGCTAAATGCGCTCCCATATCCGCATTTCCTTCATTGGTGCAAACCACAAAACCGCCAGTTTCTGCAATTGCAAAATTTACACCTGTTATGGCTGCGTCTGCTGAAATAAATTTTTCTCTAAGATGTTTTCTAGCTTCACCAGTTAAATATTGAGGATCTCCATCACAAGGTTTCGTGCCTAAATGTTCTTGAAACAATTCATCAACTTCATGTCTGTTTTTATGAATTGCAGGTAACACAATATGACTTGGTCTTTCTTTTGCTAATTGCACAATACGTTCTCCTAAATCTGTATCAATAACTTCAATATCATTTGCTTCCAAAAACGGATTTAAATGACATTCTTCTGTTAACATAGATTTACTTTTTACAATTTTTTTTGCATTATTCTCTTTAAGAATATCAACAATTAATTTATTGTGTTCTTCGTCATTAGCAGCCCAATGCACTTCTACACCATTCTTTTTTGCATTTTCTTCAAACTGAATTAAATAGTTATCTAAATTTGATAACATGTGTGCTTTAATTCCGTGGCCAAGATTTCTTAATTCTTCCCAACCTTTTACATTGTGAACAGATTTATCTCTTTTATGACGCACAAACCACAAGGCTTTATCATGCCAATCAACCCTTTTTTCATCTTTATTAAAAATACTCGCTAATTTTGAATGACTCATTTTATAGTATTTTAATTTATAGGTTACTGTTTAAAATTTCTGCGATATGCAAAACTTTTAGAGGCTGCTTGTTACGATTAATTAAACCCTCTAAATGCATTAAACAAGAAGTGTCTGTAGCTGTAATTACTTCTACGCCACTATCTAAATGATCTTGAATTTTATCTTTTCCCATTTTAACAGATATAGCTTCTTCTGTAACAGCAAATGTGCCTCCAAAACCACAACATTCATCAGTTCTGCTTAAAGGCATTAGTTCTACTCCTTTTACTTCTTGCAATAATTCTTCTATATAAGAATACTGTTTACCAACAACTTCAGAACAAGAACCTAAACGTAAACCTCTTAATCCGTGGCAACTTTTATGGACACCTATTTTGTATGGAAATGAAGCTCCTAAATCTTTTATTTTTAAAATATTTAAGATGAAATCACACAATTCATACACATTGTTACGAACTTTTATAACTTCTTCTGTTTGCGGAATAATATCGTAATGTTTTTTTACATGATACGCACAACTTCCAGAAGGAGTAACGATGTAATCAAAATCTTTAAAATTTTCAACAAAATTAGAACAGGCACCATTAGATTCATATTCAAAACCTGAATTTGCCATTGGCTGTCCACAACAAGTTTGCCCAGAAGGATAGCCTACATCAACATTTAATTTTTCTAAAAGTTCTATTGTAGCAATACCAACTTGTGGATATAACTGATTAATGTAACAAGGTATAAATAGACCTACTTTCATTATTTTAAGATTTTTTTGATGTTTAGTTGTGGCTATAATTGATATATTTTTTCCATTAATACCCACTTTTCACTTTCTTTTGCAAAAGGTAATTTTTGCTGATATTTCCACATCAGATTTTCCCAATCTTGTACTTTTGGGTTTGCTAAATCCATTGCAGTTTTCTTTTCGAATGAAAAAGAATCGTTTACTTCCATAATCATAAATAATCTGTTGCCAGTTAAATAGATATCTAAGTTTTCAATTCCTGCAGATTGAATACTGTTTGTAATTTCAGGCCATATTTTCTGATGATATTTTTTATACTCTTCAATGAGTTTTATATCCTCTTTTAAGTCTAAAGCAAAACAATATTTTGTCATTTTATTTATATACTTTTAAAGTTCTGTATCCGTAAATTGCAATAAAGCAGAAGCAGATAAAAGGTAAAATAAAAGAAAAATTAACTCCAGAAAATGGACCTATTTTTTCCATATCGATCATTAATCCTTGTAAAATTGGCATTAATGCGCCACCTACAATTGCCATAACTAAACCTGCAGCACCTAAAGCAGAATCCTCTTCACTTAATCCGTTTAATGCAATTCCGTAAATTGTTGGAAACATTAAAGACATAAATGCTGATGTTGCTACTAATAAGTATAAACCTGTCATTCCTTCAATTAAAATAACACCAGAAATAGTAACCATCGCACAAAGTGCAAAAATTAGTAGTAATTTTTTAGCGTTTACAAACTTCATTAAAAAAGTACTAATAAATCTACTTCCAAGAAATATAGACATTGCTATAATATTATAGTTTTGAGCATCAGATTTTGCAATTCCTAAATTACCTGCATATTGTATGATAAAAGTCCAGCACATAATCTGCGCAGCCACATAAAATAATTGCGCTAAAACACCTTCTTTATATTTTCCGTTTTTAAACAATCTTTTAAAAGAATCTGCTGCACTAGAGTAAGAAGTTGTTTTGTCTCTTTTTGGCATTTTAGTGATTGTAATTACAACTAGCATTGCAATTACAACAAAGCCAAGAATTACATAAGGATCTCTAATAAT
>JANQTQ010000049.1:0-4385 GCA_030731625.1 Polaribacter sp.
AATTTAAAGGTCATGGTTGGGTAGGAATTCGTTTTCAGTTAGATCCTTTAGAAGGTTATAATGAAATTGTTTTGCATTTACGTTTTAAAGAAACAGATGCTCGTTTACAACAAGAAACTCTTGGTGCTTTAGGTGTAAATTTAATATATGGAGCTTTTTATTTAAATGATAGTCCTAAAGAATTAGTAAAATCTTTTTATGATAACTTAGGAAATCATCAAATAGAAATTGATATGATTAATTTCTCTGGCCCACGTTTTATGTATGTAGACAACAGATTAATGAGTTTACAATTACTTAAAAATGGCATGACAAATGCTGTAATGTTTGGACCTGATGGAAATAATTTATTACCTGCACAAGTACTTTATAAAAAGAACATTTTAGCATTACGCGGTAGCTTTAGACCTGTTACGAAAGTAAACATGGATATGTTTGAGCAATCTAAAAAAATGTTTTTAGAAGAAAATAAAGTTGAAGAAGAAAAAACTCAAATAATATTTGAAATTACACTAAGTAACTTAACAGAAGAAGGTAAAATAAACGAAAGAGATTTTCTTGACAGAGCCGAATTACTGTGCTCTTTAGGTCAAAATGTAATGATTACAAACTTTCAACAATACTTTAAATTAGTTGAGTATTTTAGTGAATTTACTAAAGAAAGAATGGCTTTGGCTATGGGAGTAATCAATCTTATTCAAATTTTTGACGAAAAATATTACAGAGATTTAAGTGGTGGTATTTTAGAAGCATTTGGTAAACTATTTTATAGAGATTTAAAAGTGTACATGTACCCTTATAAAGATCCAGAAACTGGAGAATATATAAATAGCGAAAACTTAAAAGTGCATCCACGAATGAAAGAATTGTACAAGTACTTTAAGAATAATGGTAAACTTGTAGATATCAAAGACCTTAACAAAGAACACTTAGAAATCTTTTCTAGAACTGTTTTAAAAATGATTATGGATGGCGAAAAAGGTTGGGAAGATATGTTACCAACAGGAATTGCAGATACTATAAAACAAAAGCGTTTATTTGGCTACTCTAGAGCTAGAGCTTCTAGAAAATAATTTTAATCCTTAAATTAAACCTTAGTAACTTTTTACTGTCTAACCATAAAATAAAGTTTTTTGACTGAAGAAATTACTTTTATTGCCGAGCTTAAAAACAGTAAAACAAAAGAAAAAGCGTTTCGTGTATTGATAACTCAATATAAAGAACGCTTATATTGGCACATTCGTAAAATTGTAATTTCACATGATGATGCAGATGATGTTTTGCAAAATACTTTTATCAAGGTTTTTAAAAATATAGATAAATTTAACGAACAAAGTAAACTTTATTCTTGGATGTATAGAATTGCTACAAACGAAGCTATTACTTTCATCAATAAAAGAGCCAAAGATAGAAGTGTAGACATTACTGATTATCATCATCAATTAGCTTCTACTTTAGAAAGTGATATATATTTTTCTGGTGATGAAATTCAGATTATTTTGCAAAAAGCAATCGCTACGTTACCTCAAAAACAACAATTAGTTTTTAACATGAAATATTTTGATGAAATAAAATATGAGGAAATGTCAGAAATTTTAGAAACTTCTGTTGGAGCTTTAAAAGCCTCTTATTTTCATGCAGTTAAAAAAATAGAAAACTATATAAAACTAGAAACAAATTAAACCTTTTTAAAAAATAAAGGTCTAAGTAATAATGAAAACAGAAATTAAAAATAGCGTTAATTACATCAGTAAAAAAACTGGCAAGAATACTGGTTTTTCAACTCCTACAGATTATTTTAATACTTTAGAAGATGTAATCAGTACTAAATTAATAGAAGAAAATCTATCAAAAGAAAACGGTTTCAAAGTTCCTGATAATTACTTTAACAACTTAGAAAACAAAATCTTAGAGAATGTTACACCTCCAATAAAAGAAACAAAAATTATTTCTTTAAAAAATAACATTTTAAAATTAATACCATTTGCAGCTGCGGCCTCATTACTTTTATTTATTGGACTGAATTCTTTTGTCTTTAATACGGATGAAAAAATTACAATAGATTCACTTTCTGATGCAGACCTTGACTATTGGCTAGACTCTAATACATTGAATACTAACGATATTGCTTTTGTTTTAGAAGATGACATTTTAGAAGTAGGCGATTTTTATTTTTCAACAATTAAAGATGAAACTATTGAAGATTATATAAATTCTATAGATAACACTGCATTAATAAATGAATTTAAATAAAAAATAAGAATATGAAAAACTTAATACCTATTATATGCATTAGTCTCTTTTGTGTATTCTCTATATCTGCACAAGACAAAAAAGATTCAAAAGAAAAAATTAAAGCACTTAAAATTTCTTATTTAACAGAACAATTAAACTTAACGTCGAATGAAGCCGAAAAATTTTGGCCAATTTATAATGCTTATGATTTAGAACAACATGAATTAAGAAGTAAACAAAGATCTGAATTAAAAAAAGCTTTAAAAAGCAATGATGAAATTGATGCTTTAAATGAAAGTGATGCAGAAAAGTTAATTACATTAAAACTTTCTATTGATAGACAACTACACGAATCTCAAAAAGAATTTATCAATAAAATAAAACAAGTAATTTCATTCAAAAAAATAATAAAATTACATGTTGCAGAAATGGAATTTGGAAGAAAATTAATGTCTAAATACAGACATAAATAATAGGAGTAAAAAATTATAAAGTAAAAAAAAAGGAAGCAACATTGCTTCCTTTTTTCTATTTTATTAAATACATACAAGCATATAATTCAGGCTTGTTTGCTGTAAACTCTCTTATCCAAATTGTTAGCTCTTTAATTTCATAAGGTAACAACATATTTAGCGCTTTCTCTAATTCTTTGCAAAATAAATCTGAATTAAAGCTTACTTTTTTTAGTACCGTTTTTGTGTACTCAAACATTGCTCTAGCCATATTTTTAAAAAATTAAATTATCTCTACTATTATAACGATTTTAGTATCGTTTTAGTATAAAATCAAATTTAACAAAAAAACCAACATCTTTTACAGATATTGGTCTTAAATTTTTCTTTATAAATTGTTAAATTTATAAACTATTAATTTTTTCTACTAAAGCTTTAGCTTTCACTTCTAAATCTGCATTTATAGCTTTAAAGTGCGCTTTTTTGTTTTCAACTTTTTTAGTATTAACATTCGCTATTAAAGCGTCAAAAGTTTCAATTGCTTCATCGATAATTACATTACCTTCTTTTTGCTGATTTTTTAAAGCTGCAACATCAATTGCATATTCAATAACATCACCTAAAACGTAATTGATATCTTTTTTTAAGTTTTTTATACTTGACATAATTTATTTTATTTTAAAGATGCAAAAGTAATGTATTTATTATAAATAAGACAATACTTGCTTAATATTTAGAACCGTAACATATGCAGATTTAGATTCTTTCTCTTTTGACACTTTTTCATGCGCCCAAGTTGTATGAAAAGGAACGTGAATTGCCGATGAACCAATTGCTATCAAAGGCAACACATCCGATTTTAAAGAATTTCCAATCATTAAAAATTCGGATGGATCAATATCTAAATGTTTTATTAATTTTTGATAATCTTTCTCTTTTTTATCACTCATTACTTCTATATGATGAAAATAGTGCAGTAAATTAGACTTTTCTAGCTTGCGTTCTTGGTCTAATAAATCTCCTTTTGTAGCAACAACTAACTTATATTTGCCTTGTAAAGCTTGCAATACTTCTTCAATATCGTTTAACAATTCTATTGGTTTTTCTAACATTTCTTTACCAATATTTAAAATTTTTTCAAACGATTTTTGTTCTAACTGATAATTAGAAAGTTCCAAAGCACATTCTACCATCGATAAAACGAAACCTTTAATTCCGTAGCCATAAATAGCTAGATTTTTAATTTCGGTTTTAAAAAGCTCTTGATCAATTTTATTTTCAGTTTCATAACCAGATAATAGTTTAGCAAATTCTTTTTCTGCGTCTCTAAAATAGGTTTCATTTACCCATAAAGTGTCATCTGCATCAAATGCAATTACTTTAATTTTAGAATTCATTAGTTGTTTAAATATTTAATGGCTTTTTCTAAATCTTCTGGTGTATCAATTCCAACAGCCTCCACATCTGTTTCTACCATTTTTATTTTTTTACCAATTTCTTGATATCTAATTGCCTCAATTTTTTCTGATGCTTCTAAAGGCGTGATTGGTGTATGATAAAAATCGATTAAAGCTTGTTTTCTAAACGCATACACACCTTTATGTTTGTAATATTTTACATCAATTTCTTGGTCTCTATGAAAAGGAATTACGCTTCTAGAAAAGTAAATTGCCATGTTATTTACATCCGTTATTACTT
>JANQTQ010000049.1:4395-18946 GCA_030731625.1 Polaribacter sp.
TTCTTTATCCGTAATTTGTACTTTTAAAGAAGCTAAATCAACCTCTTTTTTGGTGTCTTTTTTAAAAACATCTATTAATTTAGACAGCGAAACTTCATCTATAAAAGGTTCATCACCTTGTACATTTATAACAATATCTGCATCAATATTTTCTACAGCTTCTGCAATTCTGTCTGAACCACATTCGTGTTCTTTTATGCTCATAATTGCTTTTCCGCCAACATCTTCAATCGTTTTAAAAATTACATCAGAATCTGTAACGATATACACTTCATCAAACAAATTAGCGTTTAAAGCAGCTTGGTACGTTCTTAAAATTACAGGTTTTCCTCCTAAATCTTTCATTAACTTTCCTGGAAAACGGCTTGCACTATAACGTGCAGGAATCATGGCAATTATTTTCATAAATCTATTTGATATAAACTTCTAACAATTCTGATTTTTCTTCAGCACTAATTTTAATATCTGTAATACAAGCAGTTTCTAATGTTTGCAATTTTATAGTTTAATTTTCTTACTGAAGTGTTACTAATTCTTCGGCAAACATCTATATTACAAAACTTTCTTTTCTTGATGATTGTTTATTTAATAAAGTTGCTAATTTTTCTCTTCTCAAAATTTTATCCTTTAAAATAGGTTTAAAATTTATAAGCTGATTTATTATCAAAGGTATTATTTTATAAAGCAAATTTAATAATTATGTATTACAATCATTCTAATTAAGAAAATAAATGATTTTTAATACATAACCACCTAATAATCTTTTTATTATATTTGAGCATCATAAGATAAATGAAATTAATGATACAACTATGGGTTTCTTTTGGGATTTAATTCAACAAACGGCAATACAAGAACAATTAGAAAAATCAGAGAAATTAGAAGATCGAGTAACGAATTTAGAAAAAGAATTACTTGAAACGAAATCAATTTTAAGAAAAACGCTTGTAGCTCTAGAAAAACATCTAGGAAAAGACATTGATGACAATAAAAAAATTGGATAAATGAATTAAAAAATAAATGAAACTTTACGTAGCTAAAATTAAACTTGTATTTTTGCTACTTTATATTTCTTAAAATTTTCAAAAATTAAAAAGTGAAAAAAAAGATATTCCTTACGTTATTTATCCTGTTTTTTACAAAAACTTTCTGCTTTCAAAGAACTTTATATGTAGACAATTTTAATACTATTCTTGGCAGTCCTACAAAAGAAGATAAACTTTTAAATTTTGCGAAAAGAAACAATTTTAAAACTCTAATTTTATATCAATTAAATAAAGTAGATAAACTACATTCTCTTACTGATCCAAGAAAGAACAATATTTTAGCAGAGTTTATATCAAAAGCTAAAACTAAATTTAATATATTACAAGTTGGAGCTTCTGGTGAGTCTGCTACTTTTTTTAAAAATAGAATTGATATCTATAATACTTCCAGAAATAAATCCGAAGAAAAATTTGATATTTATAATTTAGAGTATGAATATTGGTCTAAAAAAGCTTCTGGAATCGATGGCTATTACTGTGTAAATTATTTGGAAGAAAACAACATTCCTTGCACTAGAGAAGGCTCTTTTAACTATTTTGTAAACAGCTTAAAAGAACTAAAATCACTTACAAAAAACAAAAAACATACGGTAAAAGTTGATGCTTATGTTGGTTATTATAGTCAAAATGAAATTCTAGAAATTAGTAAAAACTGTGACCGCTTAACCATTCAGGCTAATGGTAAAAACCCTGAGTTGTGTTTTGCTTTTGCTAAGAATAATATAGAATACTTACACAATATTAATAGCAAAATAAAAACTTCGATTATTTTTTCTACTGATATGGACAAGCTTGGTTATTGGCTAAAATTTGATAGCTTAAAAAACGGAGAGGCTAAATTTTTTAATAAAATGAATAGTTTTAACTACAACCTAAAAAAGAAATTAAACTTCGATGGTTTTAGTTATCGATCTTATACAGTTTTAGAAAAATCTGTAAATTATTATTCGTATAGTCAAAATTAAAAAATACTACCCTGCGTAGGTTACAAAATTTCTAGGAGTTTCATACAAAGTAATTTCTAACTCTAAATAATTAGGTAAATGTTTTCTTAGTTTATCGTAAATAACAACCGCTATATTTTCTGCAGTTGGGTTTAAATTTTTAAACTCCTCTACTTCTATATTTAAGTTTTTATGATCAAAACTTTCTTCAACATGGATTTTAATTAAGTTGCTTAATATCCCTAAATCATACACATAACCCGTTTCTTTATCGATAACACCTGTTAAAGAAACAATCAATTCGTAATTATGTCCATGAAAATTAGGATTGCTACATTTACTAAAAACTTCAAAGTTTTTTTCATCAGACCAATCTTTTCTGTATAATCTGTGCGCTGAATTAAAATGTGCTTTTCTATGAACTGTAACTTTTGGCATAATTTGGTTTTTAGGTACTAGATATTTAAAAATTAAACTTTGTAATTTATTATTTTATGATACGATTCTCTAAAAATAATCTTAAACCATTCTGTGTATAACGTAGAATTATTTTCAATGTCATTTTTAACATCTTCTAGAGACATCCATTTATAAGCTTCAACTTCTTCTTTATTGATATTAGGTTCATCATTAAAATAACCAATTAAAACATGATCTAGTTCATGTTCTGTTAAACCATTATCAAAAGGTGCTTTATAAATAAACGAAAAAACTTCATTTAAACGAACTGTAAAACCCATTTCTTCTTGTAATCTTCTTTCTCCGGCTTCAATATTAGTTTCGCCATTTCTTTGATGAGAGCAACAAGTATTTGTCCATAATAAAGGCGAATGGTATTTATGTGCTGCTCTTTGTTGCAACATTAATTCTCCTTTTTTATTAAATATAAATACAGAAAAAGCTCTGTGTAAAACAGCTTTTTCATGCGCTTCCATCTTAGGCATTACACCTATTTGATTGTCGTTTTTATCAACTAAAATCACAAGTTCTTCCATAATTGCAAATATAATGCAATCAAATAAGTTTAAAACTTAAATTTTTAATAAAACCATAAGATTTCTCTATTGTTTTATTTTGATGATTTATATTTGAGAAATCAAAAAATAAACCCTTACAAAGTGAAAATTTTCTTTAAAATACTATTCTTCCTATTTATTATTTCATTTTATCAATGCGATACTGAAAAAAAAGAATCCGAGAAAGATGCAATTGAAACTCAAAAAAGAAAGAAAAAAGAAAGTCTTGAAAAAAAAACCATCAGACCTTGGGACAGTTTAAATAGCAAAAACACAGAAGCCTTTTTAACAGAATATGGCAAACAAAACCAAGAAACAAAAGTACTTATAAAAACTAAGTTTGGAAATATAAAACTACTGTTATATGAAGATGTTCCTGTACATAGAGCTAATTTTATATTTCTAACAAAAATTAAATATTTCAATACAACTGTAATTTATAGAGTTGCAAAAAACTTTGTTATTCAAGGCGGAAACTCAGATAATATGTACACGCAAAAACAGCGAAGAAAATATGGCAATTATTTAATAAAACCAGAATTTAAAGACCACAGAAAACATAAATACGGAGCCTTAGCTGCTGCTCGAGAATGGAAAAACAATCCTAATAAATTAACGAGTCCGTTTGAGTTTTACATGGTGCATGATAGAAATGGCGCACATCATTTAGACAATGAACATACTGTTTTTGGCGAAGTTATTGCTGGTTTTGATACCATGGATAAAATATCTAAAGTTAAAGTAGGCGTTGATGAATGGCCAATTGACGACATTAAAATGACAATTGAAGTACTAGAATAAAATAATATAAAAGAGCTTGATAAAGAAAACATCCTAAATTTAATTCTCAAAAAACACTATTTTATTTACATATAAGTTTATCATAACAGAAAAAGAATAGTTTTAATTTTATAAAGGGCAAGAATACTTTAAGACAATGAAAATTTTGATATATTTTCAAATCTCGATGACTATAAAAAATATAGAATAAAAAGCTATCTTTGCACCTCAAATTTTGTAGATGAGTTTTTTAAAAGAAATAGAACGTAGAAGAACATTTGGTATCATTTCGCATCCAGATGCTGGTAAAACTACTTTAACAGAAAAGTTGTTATTGTTTGGAGGTGCAATTCAGGAAGCTGGTGCTGTTAAAAACAATAAAATTAAAAAAGGTGCAACGTCCGATTTTATGGAAATTGAACGCCAAAGAGGAATTTCTGTAGCAACTTCTGTACTAGCTTTCATCTACAAAAACAAAAAAATAAACATTCTAGATACGCCAGGTCACAAGGATTTTGCCGAAGACACGTTTAGAACTTTAACCGCTGTAGACAGTGTTATTGTGGTTATTGACGTTGCAAAAGGTGTTGAACCACAAACCGAAAAATTGGTGGAAGTTTGTAGAATGAGAAGCATACCAATGTTGGTTTTTATCAATAAATTGGATAGAGAAGGTAAAGATGCTTTCGATTTATTAGACGAAGTGGAACAAAAATTAGGTTTACGAGTTACACCAATGAGTTTCCCAATCGGGATGGGATATGATTTTAAAGGAATTTACAATATTTTAGAAAAAAAATTAAATCTTTTTTCTGGCGACAATAAACAAAGTATTTCTAAAGGAGTTGTTTTTGATGATTTAACAAACCCAAAATTAGACAAAATTATAGGTGATAAAGCAGCAAAAACGTTACGCGACGATATCGAATTAATTAGTGAGGTATATCCTGATTTTGATAGAGCAGAATATTTAAAAGGAGATTTACAGCCTGTATTTTTTGGCTCGGCCTTAAATAATTTTGGGGTTCAAGAATTATTAGACGCATTTATTAATATTGCGCCATCACCTCAGCCTAAAAAAGCGGTAGAACGTTTAGTAGATTCTAAAGAAACAGAATTAACTGGTTTTGTGTTTAAAATCCACGCAAACATGGATCCTAAACATAGAGATAGACTTGCTTTTATCAAAATTGTATCAGGAGTTTTTAGAAGAAATTCACCTTATTTACATGTTCGAAACGGTAAAAAAGTAAAATTTTCTAGTCCGAATGCATTTTTTGCTGAGAAAAAGGAAATTGTTGAAGAATCCTATCCTGGAGATATTGTGGGTATACATGACACAGGAAACTTTAAAATTGGAGACACTTTAACAGAAGGTGAAATCTTAAACTTTAAAGGAATTCCTAGTTTTTCTCCAGAACATTTTAGGTATGTTAACAATGCAGATCCTATGAAATCTAAACAATTATTTAAAGGTTTAGATCAATTAATGGATGAAGGTGTTGCACAATTATTCACGTTAGACATGAATGGTCGTAAAGTAGTTGGTACAGTTGGTGCACTGCAATATGAAGTTATTCAATATCGATTAGAACATGAATATGGGGCGAAATGTACCTACGAAAATTTAAGTGTACATAAAGCTTGTTGGGTTGAACCTAAAGATGCTAAAAATGATGAGTTTAAAGAATTTAAGCGTGTTAAACAACGTTATTTAGCGAAAGATAAAGAAGGTCAATTGGTTTTTTTAGCAGATTCTGAGTTTACAATACAAATGACACAGAGCAAATATCCATCAGTAAAACTTCATTTTACGAGCGAATATAAAAGTTAAAATTCATGAAAAATTTATTGTTTCTATTTGTTGTTCTATTGAGTTTTCAAAATTATTCACAAACGAATAGTTTATCAGAACTAAAAGGAAAAGAATTACATAATAGTATTCGATTAAATTATATTTTGGTGCATCAGCCTTTTAAACAAGTTCCCTATGAACTTGCCCCAACATTAGGATTTGTTGGCTTAACATACAATATTCCTTTAAATGATTGGTTATACGCAGGTGCTGGTTTTCATACCGCAATTACAGGAGATCAAGGTGGTTTATTTACGTTGGGTGTAACTTTAGGTGTAAATACTCCTATCTATAAAAACTTATATTTTGATGCAAATATGCACTTTGGTGGTGGTGGCGGATTTAGAAGTTTGGTAAATGGAGGTGGAATGATTTATCCTAATGCTGGTTTACAATACAAGAAAAATGACTATTCTTTTGGAGTTCAATATGGATATGTAAACTTTTTTACAGGAATTCAGAAAAGCGATAATGTTTCTTTCTTTATTGAAATTCCGAGTATTTTAAGAATGAGTTCTTATAAAGATGCTCAAAAAACATTTACTTTAAACGACAATTCTGTTGATGAATTCTGGACAAAACCGGCTGTAAAAAGTGTTCAACAAATAACTTTTGACTATTTCTTTCCAATTGGAATGTCAAGAGCTGATGTTACTACGAATCCTCAATACAAATCGCTAACTGAAACATTATCAATTATTGGTTTCGAATATCAAAGATATTTAACTTCAAATACATTTGTATATGCTCATGTAGATACCATGTATAGTGGTTTAGTATCTGGTTTTATGGATTTATTTTTTGGTGTTGGAAAGAATTTTATTGAAACTAAAAACGTTAACTTCTTTGCAAAAATGGGAATTGGTGCAGCAGGAGGAAGAATTTATCCCGAAGGAGGTTTAACAATGTATCCTAGTGCCGGGTTTGATGTTCATTTAACTGATAAACTTGGACTAAGTGCTCATGGTGGTTATCACAGAGCAATTGGAGGAACATTTGAAGCTTATACTGCGGGTCTTAGTTTAAAATATTACGGTTTAACCGGAGGTTTAAAAGATCCTTTTTCGGATGATATTGCATCAACAATTAAAACGCATGGTGTTGGAGTTGGTGTGCAAAATCAAACGTATTTTAAAATGGCTAAAGATGACAATACAACAATTGATTTAGAAATGATTTCACTAAAGTTATTCTATGATTTAAATAAACGCTTTTATTTAGTTGGCGAAACTTCTTTTGCTTATGAAGGTAAATCTGGTGGGTATGCGCATGGAATATTTGGTTTAGGAATTCGAAGCAATCCATTTCTAAATGATAAAATTTCAACTTTTATTGAATTAATGGGTGGTGTTGCTGGTGGTGCTGGTGTAGATACTGGCGAAGGTATTTTAGTAAGACCTACAATTGGTGTAAATTATCATTTAAATGAGAGTTTATCTTTAAATGCTGCGGTAGGACAAACGATTACGCCTTATGGAAATATTAATTCAACTAACTTAAATATAGGTTTTACTTATAATTTATCAATTTTAAACACAAAAAAATAGGGTGATCTAAACTTGCTTTAGAAACACATTAATAAAAGAATAATCTTATTTTTTTTATAAGATTAAAATAAATGTCAGTTCGAGCGCAGTCGAGAACTCATACAAATAAAAATAACGCTCGACTGCGCTCGAGAATACAAATAGTAAAATAATTAAAAATGGATAACGGAATATTCGCAAAATTCACCACACCAAAAGGTGACATTTTAGTAAAATTAGAACACGAAAAAGCTCCAGGAACAGTAGGTAATTTTGTAGCTTTAGCTGAAGGAAACTTAGAAAACTCAGCAAAAAAACAAGGAACTCCTTATTATGATGGATTAAAATTCCACAGAGTTATACCTGATTTTATGATTCAAGGTGGTTGCCCTCAAGGCACAGGAACAGGAAATCCTGGTTATAAATTTGATGATGAATTTCATCCAGATTTAAAACATGATGCTCCAGGAAAGTTAGCAATGGCTAATTCCGGACCAGCAACAAACGGAAGTCAATTTTATATTACCCACGTTCCTACTCCTTGGTTAGATGGTAAACATACCGTCTTTGGTACTGTTATCGATAGCCAAGATGTTGTAGATGCGGTTGCTCAAGGTGATGATATGAAAGTAGAAATCATTAGAGTTGGTGCAGAAGCAGAAGCTTTTAATGCTGTTGAAGCTTTTAGAACTTTTGAAGGTTCTAGAGAAAAACGTGAAGCAGAATTAATAGCAAAACAAAAAGAATTATTAGATTCTGTTGCCGCTGGTTACGATGAAACTGCAAGTGGTTTACGCTACCAAATCTTACAAAAAGGATCTGGAAAACAAGCTACAAAAGGCGCTAACGTTTCTGTACACTATAAAGGTCAATTATTAGATGGTACTGTTTTTGACTCATCTTATAAAAGAAAACAACCTATTGATTTTGCTATTGGAGTTGGTCAAGTAATTGCTGGTTGGGATGAAGGAATTCAATTATTAAAAGTTGGTGATAAGGCACGTTTTGTAATTCCTTCTCATTTAGCTTATGGAGAATCTGGCGCGGGAGGAGTAATTCCGCCAAATGCAACGTTGATCTTTGATGTTGAATTGATGAATGTAAAATAACTATTTTAGACTCTAAAAAGATAAAAACTCTCGAATTTCGAGAGTTTTTATCTTTTTAGAGAATATTACATTTTTTTTGATTAAATTAGTAAAAATTTATATGCCGATTTAAAAAGGGCATTATAATTTTATTTAGAAAATTAAAAGCGTTTAAAATAAAAATCTTCCCCCCAAGATTCGTTTATTTTTTTGGGATCGATTTTTATAAACTTATAAAAATATGTCCAAAGTAAAAAAGCATCCAACTTCTCAAAGGCTTAATAAGCTAATGTTTTCTATTAGCTTATTATTTGGTGGTTTAGGTTTATTATTGGCAATAATATGCTTTATTTTAGGCTTAAAAAATTTAGCATACTTTCACCTAAGTAGTATTGTAATTTATATTTATTGCGCTTATCTCTCAAAATTAGGAAGAACCTATTATTCTAGAATTATTTTTTTCATCTTAATAAATTTAGTAATCACAATAACGGCATCTTATACAGGCAGAGCAGGTAGTGTAGAATACCTATTTTTATACTCTTTAGCCCTACCTTTTTCTGTATTTTCTTTTAAAACAGAAAAAATTTACGTGTATTTCTTTTCATGTCTTTCTGGTATGCTTTGGATAATTCTTGCTATTAAAGATTTTAAGCTCTTTACAAATACACCTATTGATGCAGAAATTGCCAGCACTTATATTTACCCATTTTCCGTAGTTAGTTTATTTACATTGGTCGTTGTTCAATTAGTCTATTTTTCAATTCTTGGAACAAAATACTATGCTATAATTCACATCAAAAAACAGGAAGCATTGGAGGCCTCTTTGGCAAAATCTAAATTTTTAAGCACCATGAGTCATGAAATTAGAACGCCTTTAAATGCTGTAATTGGGCTTTCTCATATTTTAGGTGATAATAATCCAAGAGAAGACCAAATAGATAATATTGAGGCATTAAACTATTCTGGTAAAACATTATTAAGTCTTTTAAATAATGTTTTAGATTTTAGTAAAATGCAGTTATCAACTATTGAATTAGATAATATTCCAACAGATTTATCAGCAAATATTAAACAGTTATCAAAAAAACATGACGCATCTTGTCAACGAAAAGGTATTTCTCTACATATAGAAGTAGACGAGAATTTACCACATGTATATATAGATGTTGTTAGGTTTTCACAAGTAATAAACAATCTGCTATCCAATGCAATTAAATTTACTGATGAAGGAAGTATAAGCTTAATTATAAGAAAGATAAAACAAACAAAAAGAAATATACATCTTCATATAGAAATTAAAGATACAGGTATTGGTATCCATAAAGATAAACAAAAACAAATTTGGGAAGCTTTTGCTCAAGAATCTAATACTACAAACCGCATTTATGGAGGAACTGGTTTGGGTTTACCAATTGTTAAAAGTATATTAACGGTGATGGGTACAAAAGTAAAAATAAGTAGTAAAGTAGAAGATGGAAGTCGTTTTTATTTTACTTTAAAATTGAAAATAGCTGATCAAGAAATTATTGATAATGAATCCTTCAAAAAAGTATACAATTTTACGGGCAAAAGAGTTTTATTAGTTGATGACAACCTTATAAACGTTATGGTTGGTAAACAAATTTTAGAAAAAGAAAAACTAAAAGTAACTGTTGCTCATGATGGTTTAACAGCTGTTAATAAAGTCAAAGAACAAGATTTTGATATAATTTTAATGGATATACAGATGCCCGTGATGGATGGTTATAATGCTACTAAAGAGATTAGAAAATTTAACCCAACAGTTCCTATTTTAGCACTTTCTGCAAATGTTTTTGCTGAAGTAAAAGATAAAATAGCTGAATGTGGTATGGATGGTTTTATTTTTAAACCCTTTACTCCAAAAGATTTATTAATTCAAATTGAAAAATTTACAAGTAATTAACTTGAAAACAATGGTAAATACAACTAGTTGGCCCTTTTCAAAAAGAAGAATAAAAATGATTTTTATTACTTCTATGACCTGCTTAACAATGTCTGTACTTTGGTTTGTTTTAGCAATTTATTTAGAAATTGATGGCCTTAGCTACTACTTACTTGGTGCTGCTTTTTTATTTTTAATAGCTGCTATTCTCTCTAAAAATGGACACCCAAAAATAGCAAGAGCTTTATTTCTTATAATATTTAACGTTTCAATTTCATTTGTTTCTGCATTTCTTGGTAAAGAAGCTAGCGTAGAATTCTTTTTAATTTTTGCAATTGGTATGCCCTTTATTTTCTTCTCTTTTAGCAGAGAAAAAATATATATTTTTATTTTCTGTCTTTTACCATTCTTATTTTGGTTAGTACTTTATTTTACCAATTTTAAATCTTTTTTAAATATCGAATTAAAGAACCCGGTTAGAATCAGAAATATTGTTTACCATGTTTCTATCACCGCAACCTTACTTTTAGTAGTATTTCAATTAGTTTATTATTCATATATAAATGCAAGAGCAAATAAAAGTGCTCATTCAACAAAACAAGAAGCCATAGACGCCTCAGATGCAAAATCACAATTTTTAAGCACAATGAGTCACGAAATTAGAACGCCTTTAAATGCAGTTATTGGGCTTTCTCATATTTTAGGAGACAATAATCCTAAAAAAGATCAAATACAAAATATTGAAGCTCTAAATTATTCTGGTAAAATATTATTGAATTTATTAAACAATGTTTTAGATTTTACCAAAATTCAATCTACAAATATTGAATTAGATACCATTCCTGTAGATTTACCTGAAGCAGTTAAACAAATTAAAAAAATTCATGAAGCATCTTGTTTAAGGAAAAATATTGTAATGAATTTAGAAATTGATGATGACATACCATTTGTTTGGTTAGATATTGTTAGATTCAATCAAATTATAAATAATTTAGTTACCAATGCTATTAAATTTACAGAGGAAGGAAGCGTAACGCTTAGATTTAAAAAGATAAATACAACCAACGAATCTGTAGATCTATTAACAGAAATTATTGATACTGGTATTGGAATTCCGGAAGACAAACAAGATTCTATTTGGGAAGCGTTCACCCAAGCTTCTAGTGCCACAAATCGCTTATATGGCGGCACTGGTTTAGGATTACCAATTGTAAAAAGTATAGTTGAGGCAATGGGTTCTCAAGTTAAAATAGATAGTAAAATTGACAAAGGAAGTCGTTTTTATTTTCAAGTAAATTTAAAGCGAGCATAAAAAGAAGAATTAATAAAAACAAAAAATAAAAAGGAATATTATTTTAAAGTTAAAAAAGTTTTTATGGGAGAAGACAACCAAATTAATGTAATGGTTGGTAAACAAATTTTAGAAAAAGTAAATTTAAATGTAGAAGTGGCTAGAAATGGTTTAGAAGCGGTAAATATGGTAAAAGAAAATCACTTTGACATCATTTTAATGGACATACAAATGCCTATTATGGATGGCTACTTAGCATCCAAAGAAATTAGAAAATTTAATAAATACGTTCCAATTTTTGCACTTTCTGCATCTGTTTTTATGCAGATAAAAGACAGAATGAAAGAAAGTGGCATTAATGGTTTCATATTTAAACCTTTTGATCCAGAAGATTTGTTAAATCAAATTGAAAATGCAACTAAAAACAGTTAAAATCAATTTATTAAATATAGATTTTGTATATTTAAATCATAAGATAAATTATTATGTCAGATTTCTCCCAAAGACGCACACAAATGATATTTTCACTATCATTAATTGCAATCGTTGTTAGCTTAATTTGCACTATTATAGCAATAAAATTTGCTATTACAGATTTATTTTATCTTCATTTAACAAGTACTTTTCTTTATATAGTGTCTGCTTTTGTTGCTAAAAAAAGAAAATTAAAAGTAGCTAGACTTCTCTATTTCATCACTTTAAATACCGGTATAATTACAACAGCATCTTATATTGGGCAAGATGGTGGTGTAGAATTTATGTTTATGTTTTCTTTATCGTTACCCTTTATGGTTTTTTCTTTTAAAAGAGAAAAAGTTTTAATTGGTATTTTTTCTTTTCTTGCAATTTTATTATGGATTATTCTACATGAATCTGATTTTAATATCATTACCACATCAAAATTAGATGTAAGTTTAGCTAGTACAATTATCTATCCGGTATCAATAATAACAACACTTTTTTTAGTTACATTTCAACTAATGTACTATTCTCACTTAAATTTTAGTAGTTTTTCTAGTATACATAATAATCGTGCAGAAGCAATAGAAGCATCTAATGCTAAATCTAAATTTTTAAGTACCATGAGTCATGAAATTAGAACGCCCTTAAATGCTGTTATTGGGCTTTCTCATATTTTAGGTGATAATAAACCTAGAGAAGATCAAATACAAAACATTGAAGCTTTAAACTATTCTGGTAAAATATTATTAAGCTTATTAAATAACGTGTTAGATTTCAGCAAAATGCAATCTACTACTATTGAACTGGATAGTGTTCCTACAGATATTTCTATTGCGGTAAAACAAATTAAAAAAATTCATGAAGCTTCTTGTCTAAAAAAAGGAATTACCATGAACTTAAAAATAGACCAACATATTCCTGCTGTTTGGTTAGATGTTGTTAGATATAATCAGGTAATTAATAATTTAATTACAAATGCTATAAAATTTACAGATAATGGCAGTGTTACTTTAAATATTCATAAACGAAATGAAACAAAAGATAGCGTTAACATACTTACAGAAATAATTGATACAGGGATAGGAATCCCTAAAGATAAGCAAGAATCAATATGGGAAGCTTTTACACAGGCGTCTTCAACAACTAATAGGCTATATGGTGGTACAGGTTTAGGTTTACCAATTGTAAAAAGCATTGTAGAAGCTATGGGATCTACGGTAAAAGTAGACAGTAGAATTGGCAGAGGAAGCCGCTTTTACTTTCTTCTTAATTTAAAACTTGCCTCAGAAACAGAATTCATAAAAACCAATCAAAAGAAAGAAAGAAATTTTCAAGGTAAAAAAGTACTTTTAGTAGAAGACAACGTGATTAATGTAATGGTTGGTAAGCAAATTCTTGAAAAAGCAGGCTTACAAGTAGAAGTTGTAAATGATGGACTAGCCGCTGTAAACAAAATAAAAGAAAAATTATTTGATGTTGTTTTAATGGATATTCAAATGCCAATTATGGATGGGTATACAGCAACCATAGAAATTAGAAAGTTTAATACAACGCTACCTATCCTTGCTCTTTCTGCTTCTGTGTTTATGGAAGTAAAAGACAAAATAAATGAATCTGGTATGAACGGATTTATTTACAAACCTTTTGATCCAGAAAACTTTTTAGATAAAATTGAAGAAGCCATAAATAACTAATAATTATAAATATGCCAAAGCATTCACAAAGAAGAATTAACCTTGTATTTACACTAGCATTAGTAAATATTGGGTTTGCTGTACTGTGTACAATCCTTGCTCACAAGTATGATTTTATTTGGCTTAGAAACTATAATGCACTTAATATTTTTGCATATATAGCAGCGGCTTATCTAGCAAAAAACAAAGATCTAAACGCTGCCAGAATACTTTATTTAATTACAAGTAGCTTTGGTATTGCTATTATTTCATCTTTTGTAGGTAAAAACGGAAGTATTGAATTTATTTATATGTTTAATATTGGTTTACCTTTTATACTTTTTTCTTTTAGACGAGAAAGAATTTTTGTTCTTTTATTTTCTTTATTGCCTCTTGTTTTATGGGCACTGCTTTTTTTAACAGATTACAATCTTTTTGCAACTAAAAAATTAGACCCAATAATTGCAAGAGAAGTAATTTATCCTATTGCCGTTTCTAGTGCCATTGCCTTAGTATTATTTCAGTTAGTTTATTTTTTAATTTTAAATTCAAGGTATTTTGATAAAATACATTCAAAAGAATTAGAAGCATTAGAAGCATCGAATTCTAAATCGAAGTTTTTAAGTACTATGAGCCATGAAATTAGAACACCTTTAAACGCCGTAATTGGCCTTTCTCATATTTTAGGCGACAATAATCCAAGAGAAGATCAAGTGCAAAATATTGAAGCCTTAAATTATTCTGGAAAAATATTACTAAATCTGTTGAACAATGTCTTAGATTTTAGTAAAATGCAGTCTACTAATATTGAACTAGATAACATCCCCGTAGATCTATCTGTTGCTGTTAAACAAATCAAAAAAATTCATGAAGCTACTTGTTTAAAAAAAGGAATTATCATGAATTTAGAAATTGATGATGATATTAATTACGTTTGGTTAGATATTGTAAGATTTAATCAAGT
>JANQTQ010000049.1:18956-23121 GCA_030731625.1 Polaribacter sp.
ACTGCCTATATTGGTGTGTAGTTTGAAGATTTAATCAAGTAATAAATAATTTGGTAACAAATGCTATTAAATTTACTGATAAAGGAAGCGTTACCCTTAGAATTAGAAAAGTAAAGCAACATAAAGATTCTTTAGATTTACTAACAGAAATAATTGACACTGGTATTGGAATACCTGAAGATAAGCAAGATGTTATTTGGGAAGCATTTGCACAAGCATCTAGTACCACAAATCGATTGTATGGAGGTACTGGTTTAGGATTACCAATTGTAAAAAGTATTATAGAAACAATGGGGTCTCAAGTAAAAATAGACAGTGTAATGGGCCAAGGAAGTCGTTTTTATTTTCAAATAAATTTAAAATTGGCATCAGATATAGACTTACATAAAACTATTTATAAAAAAGAACATAATTTTAAACAAAATACGGTTTTGTTAGTTGAGGATAACTTAATAAATATTATGGTTGCACAACAAATTTTAGAAAAAGAAAATTTAAAAGTTTTTGTAGCACATGATGGACAAATAGCAGTGAATATGGTAAAAGAAAATAACTACGATGTTATTTTGATGGATATACAAATGCCAATTATGGACGGTTATACAGCCTCTAAAGAAATACGAAAATTTAATAAATACACACCAATTTTAGCGCTATCTGCTTCTGTTTTTATGGAAGTAAAAGACAAAATGGAAGAAAGTGGTATGAATGGTTTTATCTTTAAACCATTTGACCCAGAAGATCTATTAAATCAAATAGAAGATGCTATAGAAGCTTAAATTATATTAACACCAATAGTACAAAAAAACATGAAAAGAACTTTAAAATTTATTCCTTTTCTTTTGATCATTTTGTTACAAAACTGTAGTTTAAATGATTGCAACCAAGCTTGTTTTACGCCACCCAATTCTTTTCAATTTGAATTTATTGATGCAACAACCAAAGAAAATTTATTTACGAATAAAACCTTTGATGAAGGCGATATTAAAGTTATTAATTTAGCTGATAATACGAATATTGAATTCACTTTTATTGATGAAAATGATTTTAATATTTTAGGTATTGGTTCTATAGGTTGGAAAACAGAAATCGTAGAATGTTCTATAAAAGTTGCGGATAAAGAAATTTTAACTCTTTATGTAAATGCAAAAAGAGTAAGTGAAAATTGTTGTTCATTTACGCGTTTTGAAGAAATAAGAATCGAAAACGCAAGCTATACTTTAGACAATCAAAAAGGAATTTATACTATTTTAGTTGAGTAAATTCATAAAAAAAGCGCTCTAAATTAGAGCGCCTTAATAAATATATTCAACTAAAAATCTAATAATTAGATATTTTCTGTAATCCAATTTCCTACTTCAATTGTTCCGTAAGCTTTACCTCCGTCTGCTAAATCTTCTGTAACAATCCCTTTATCTAAAGCACTGTTTACAGCATCTCTTATAACTTTACCTTCTTCTAATAAACCAAAGTTTTCGAACATCATTGCTGCCGATAAAATGGTAGCCATCGGATTTGCAATATTTAATCCCGTTGCTTGCGGATAAGAACCATGAATTGGCTCAAATAAGCCAATATTAGAACCTAAAGAAGCACTTGGCATTAATCCCATAGATCCAGAAATAACAGAAGCTTCATCGGTTAAAATATCTCCAAATAAATTTTCTGTAATTAACACATCATAACTATTTGGCCATTGTACCAAACGCATTGCAACTGCATCTACAAACTCATAAGAAACCGTAACTTCTGGATAATCTTTTTCCATAGCTTGTACAGTTTCTCTCCATAAACGAGAAGTTTCTAAAACATTTGCTTTATCAACACAACACAATTTTTTAGAACGTGTCATTGCCAATTCAAAACCTTTTACAGCCAATCTTTGCACCTCTGCTCTAGTATATACACAATTGTCAAAAGCAGTTTCACCTTCGTCTCTTCTACCTTTTTCACCAAAGTATATTCCTCCAGTTAATTCACGTAAAAAAACCAAATCAGTTCCTTCAATACGTTCTCTTTTTAAAGGAGATTTATCTAACAAAGAAGGAAATGTAAATGTTGGTCTTACGTTTGCAAATAAACCTAATTTTTTACGCATTTTTAACAATCCTTGCTCTGGACGAACTTTTGCTGATGGATCATTATCAAAACGCGGATGCCCAATTGCACCAAACAAAACAGCATCCGAAGAGGCACAAATTTCATGTGTTTCATCTGGATACGGTTCACCAACAGCATCAATTGCTGCAGCACCAGTTAAAGCTGGTCTCCAAGTAATTTCGTGATTAAATTTTTTAGCAATTGCATCAGATACTTTTACTGCTTGATCTATAACTTCAGGACCAATTCCGTCTCCTGCTAATACTGCGATTTTTAATTTCATATTTTTAAGCTTTTTACTATTTGATTTTAGCTATTTGCTAAATAAATAGCTAATAATTTATTTAATATTTTTTTTATTTTTACTAAAATGTTCTCGATACAATTTTCTCAAAAAAATTCGAAAATCACTCGAACTGACAGCATGTTTTCACTCGAATCCAAAACTGTAAACTGCGACTGCAACTGTTTACTAAATTATGTTCAACATTTTTTCTGTAGCCTTGATTGCTGATACTGTTTGATCTGAATCTAAACCACGAGTAATAAATTCGTTTTTTTCTCTTCTCCAAGTGATAATTGTTTCGCACAACGCATCAGAATTACTTCCTGGCGGAATTCTAACTGCATAATCAATCAACTTAGGGATTTCTTTTTTGCTATGCGTTTTGTAAAGTTTTTTTAATGCATTCATAAACGCATCAAATTGCCCATCTCCTTGTGCATGCGCTTCATACAAAACACCTTCAACTCTTAATTGCAAAGTGGTTGATGGTTTCATTCCTTTTGCATGACCTAATACATAATTTTCTACAATAACACGTTTTTCAATCGTGTCACTATCTAAAACATCAGAAATAATATAAGGCAAATCTTCTTGCGAAACGACTTCTTTTTTATCTCCTAATTCAATGATTCTTTGGGTAACTTTTTTAAGCTCTTCATCATTTAAACTAATCCCTAAATCTTGTAAATTCTTTTGGATATTTGCTTTTCCTGATGTTTTTCCTAAGGCATATTTGCGTTTTCTACCAAAACGCTCTGGCATTAAATCATTAAAATACAAGTTATTTTTATTATCTCCATCTGCATGAATTCCGGCAGTTTGTGTAAACACATTTGCGCCAACCACTGGTTTATTTACTGGAATTCTAAATCCTGAAAATGTTTCAACTAACTTACTTACTTTATTTAATGCTGTTTCGTTTACAGTAATTTTAACATCCTTTAAAAAGTCGTTAATAACCGCAACAACACTTGCCATTGGTGCATTTCCTGCACGTTCACCCATTCCGTTTATGGTTAAATGCAAACCATTTGCACCAGCTTTTACAGCTTCCATTACGTTGGCAACACCTAAATCATAATCATTATGACCGTGAAAATCGATGTGAGAATTTGGGTATTTTTGACGAACTTCAGATATAAATTCAAAAGTTTCTGTATGCGTTAAAATACCTAAAGTATCTGGCAATAAAACTCTTTCGATATTAAGAGTCGTTAAGAAATCTAAATACTCAAAAACATAGGCTTTAGAATTTCGCATTCCGTTAGACCAATCTTCTAAATATACATTGGTTTTAATATCGTGTTTAGCAGCTAATTCAATAGTTACTTTGATATCTTCAAAATGTTCTGCAGGTGTTTTTTTAAGCTGATGTGTTAAGTGATTTAAAGAACCTTTGGTTAATAAATTCTGAACTTTAGCTCCAGAATCAAGCATCCAATCGATAGATTTTCCTCCATCAACAAAAGTTAACACTTCAATTTTGTCTAAAAAATTATGTTCAGTAGCCCAAGAAGTTATTTTCTTTACTGCCAATAATTCACCATCAGAAACTCTTGCAGAAGCTATTTCTAGGCGATCTACCTTTAATTCTTCAAGTAATAATTTTGCTATTGTTAATTTTTCAGAAACTGAAAACGACACGCCTGATGTTTGTTCTCCATCACGCAGTGTCGTATCCATTATTTCAATCTTTCTTTTTGCCATGCTTTAACCTAAAAAGGATTCTTAAAATGGTCTTGTTTCAGCAAATGCAGAAATTTCGTTTTCGATGTTTTT
>JANQTQ010000050.1 GCA_030731625.1 Polaribacter sp.
CTACAAATACAGAAATAATTTTAATAGCTGATGTTGATTTAGATATGTTAAAAGATTTAAATAAATTTGGTAGCGTTAGAAACTTAACGGACAGAAGAAAAGATCTTTTTGAATTAAAGAAAAAATAAAATTTCTAAATATATTTCATAAAAAAGCTCCGAATTTTCGGAGCTTTTTTTATTTTTTATAATCTATTTATCATCATCATCTTCTAAATGATCTAGATCAAGATCATCATTAACATCATCAAAAGAATCTTCATCTTCTGCATAATCTTCCATAGTTTGCTCTAAACGATCACTAATCTTAACTAAATAAATAGTATCATCAGTTCTAACTTCGATAGCTTTTACTGTTTCTCCTTTAGCATTTTTAAAGGAAATAACATCACTATAATCATATCCATCAGGATATTTATCAATTAACATGTCTAAAATATCTGTTGTTAATTTAGCGTATTCAACAATAACTCTTTTCATAATAATTACATTTCTAATAAATAAGCAAATATAAGAGGTGCAACAATTGTTGCATCACTTTCTATAATAAATTTTGGTGTATCAATATCTAATTTACCCCAAGTAATTTTCTCATTTGGTACTGCACCAGAATAAGAACCATAACTTGTTGTAGAATCTGAAATCTGACAGAAATAGCTCCAAAAAGGAGTATCAGTTCTTTCCATGTCTTGATATAACATTGGCACTACACAAATAGGGAAATCTCCTGCAATTCCTCCTCCTATTTGAAAGAATCCTATACCATCTTTTGAATTAGCTGTATACCAATCTGCTAAGAAAGTCATGTATTCTATTCCAGATTTCATTGTAGAAGCTTTTAATTCTCCTTTCATTACATAAGATGCAAAAATATTACCCATTGTAGAATCTTCCCAACCTGGACAGATAATAGGTAGGTTTCTTTCTGCGGCAGCATACATCCAAGAATCTTTTATATCTATTTCATAATATTGTTCTAAAACTCCAGACAATAATAATTTATACATATATTCATGCGGTAAATAGCGTTCTCCTTTTGCTTCTGCATCTTTCCATATTTTTACAATATGTTCTTGAATTCTTCTAAACGCTTCTTCTTCAGGAATACAAGTATCAGTAACTCTATTTAAACCTTTTTCTAATAAATCCCACTCATCTTGTGGCGTTAAATCTCTATAATTTGGTACTCTTTTATAATGAGAATGTGCAACCAAATTCATTACATCTTCTTCTAAATTTGCACCTGTACAAGAAATAATTTGTACTTTATCTTTACGAATAAATTCTGCAAAAATTTTCCCTAGCTCTGCTGTACTCATAGCACCCGCCAAAGAAACTAACATTTTAGAACCCTTATTTAGTTGATCTTCGTATCCTTTTGCTGCATCTACTAAAGCCGCTGCGTTAAAATGAAGAAAATATTTTTCAATAAAATTGGTAATTGGTTTTTGATTAGTAGTCATCCTCGTCATTTTTAAATTTTGATAATTTACCAAAAGCATTATTACTATCATCATCTTCATCACCCTTATCATAAGTATCATCATTAGATGCAAACTTATAGCTTAACATTTTATAAAAAAGTTTAGCTGCAATAAAATCTGAAGATTTATCGTCTTTATTAGGGCATAATTCAACCATATCAAAACCTACAACATTTTTTTCTGCAAAAACACGTTTTAAAAACTCTAAGGTTTCATAATAAAATAATCCACCTGGTTCTGGAGTTCCTGTAGAAGGTAATAATGAAGGATCCATGGCATCTAAATCAAAAGTAATAAATACATTACTTGTTAATTGATCTATCACATCATCCATCCAATCTTCATTTACAGCCATGTCATGAGCAAAAAATACTTTATCAGTATTCATTACTCTTTTTTCTGAAACATCCATACTTCTAATACCAACTTGAACTAAATTAGTATTTTGGTTTGCTTCATACATAGAACAAGCGTGATTGTATTTAGACCCTAAATACTCTTTTCTTAAATCTGCATGCGCATCAATTTGTAATACTGTTAAATTGTTAAAACATTCATTAAACGCTCTAACTGTACCAATAGAAATTGAATGTTCACCTCCAAAAAGAGCCACAAATTTATTTTTGTTTATGTACTTTTTAGTTATTTTATGAACAGCATCAACCATTGCTTCTGGAGAAGAATTTTCTGTAACAGTTTCTGCAAGAAAAACACCTTCTTTATATACTTCAGAATCAGTTTCTATATCATATAACTCCATATTTTCTGAGGCGTCTAAAAATGCTTGAGGACCTTTATCCGCACCTTTTTGCCAAGTACTTGTTCCGTCATAAGGAACAGGAATTATTACAATTTTTGATGTTGCTAGGTTTCCATACTCCTGTGAAATTCCTGCGTAATTTTTAGTTGTATTCATTTTATAATTTGAGTCTTAAAAGTACTACTTTTTTTTAATTTTTTAAAAATTCAATTTTATTTTTTATTTTTTTAATAACCAAGAATAGACAACAGTTCACTACTTTTTTGTTGTTCCTTAAATATTTTTGTTACTAAATTTCCATCTTCATCTCTATCTATGATTAAGTGTTTTGGATGCGGAATTAAGCAATGCTGTAAACCTCCAAAACCACCTATAGATTCTTGATAAGCTCCTGTGTTAAAAAAGCCTATAAATAGTGGTTTGTCTTTCTCATAAACGGGTAAATAAATACCATTTATATGTTGTTCTGAGTTATAATAATCATCACTATCACATGTTAAACCTCCTAATAAAACACGTTCATATCTCATATTCCATTTATTGATTGGCAACATTACAAAACGTTTGTTAATTGCCCAAGAATCTGGTAAAGTTGTTATAAAAGAAGAGTTTATCATGTTCCAGCGTTCTCTATCATTTTGTTTTTTCTGATATAAAACTTCATAAATTGCTGCTCCAGATTCACCAACTGTAAAACTACCAAATTCGGTAAAAATATGAGGCACATCTACTTCTGCATTATCACAAACTTGTTTTATTTGATTGATGATTTCATCAACCATATACGCGTAATCAAAATCAAAAGCTAAAGAGTTTTTGATTGGAAAACCACCTCCAATATTTAAGCTATCTAATGTAGGACATACCTTTTTAAGATTAATGTATACATTTAAACATTTCATTAATTCATTCCAATAATAGGCATTATCTTTTATACCTGTATTAATGAAAAAGTGCAACATTTTTAACTCAACCTTCTTGTTATCAGCAACTTCACGCTCATAAAAAGAAACTATATTTTTATACCCAATACCTAATCTAGAAGTATAAAACTCAAATTTAGGTTCTTCTTCAGAAGCAATTCTAATACCAATTTTAAATTTTTTCTTTGTTTCTTCTTGAATTAGGTCAATTTCTTCGTAATTATCTATAATTGGGATGCAATTTTTATGACCAGAATTAATTAAAGCTCCAATGTTTTTAACGTATTGATCTCGTTTAAATCCGTTACAAATTACATAGGTACTATCTTTAATTTTACCTTCTTTTTTTAGATTATTTACAATATCTATATCAAAAGCAGAGGATGTTTCTATATGAATATCATTCTTTAAAGCTTCATTTAAAATATGCTTAAAATGAGAACTTTTAGTACAATAGCTATAAAAGTATTTCCCTTTATAGTCATGCTTTTTCATGCTTTTTTGAAACCAACCTTTTGCCTTGTTAATATTTTCTGATATTTTAGGCAAATATGTAAATTTTAATGGAGCACCATATTCGGCTGTTAATTCCATTAAATTGATACCATGCCAAAATAATTTATTATTCTCTGTTTTAAATTCTTCTTGTGGAAAGTAGAAAGTTTGCTCTATTAAATCTGCGTATTTAGTATTCACTTTATTTTTTTATATGATTAATGATAAGACTGTCTAAACTAAAACCAATAAAACTAGTTTTAGTGAAGAAACTATATTTTTAGTATACGTATTATCACTGTAAAATTTGTAAGTAAACAACATGCAACTTAGAATATAGCTGCAATTGGGTTAAAAAAGAAAGTGGAGATAGCTCAATTTTTCCGTTACATTTCCAAAATGTTTCGTAACTACTTTTCTCCAAAAGAAAGTTACTGCCGAAATAAGAAAAACTTATGATTTTGCTCATTACAAAGTGCATAAATATAAATTATTTTTTAATATAAAAAACAAAATTTAAAAAAAGTAATTTTTTTTTAACTTTCAATTTTGCCTATAAATATTAGTCTTCTGGTGGATATCCGTGTATTTCTTCAAATATTTCATCAAAATTAGATCTTAAGAAAGCATTTAATTTCTTTCTATAATCATCTTTTAGCCAAGTTACAAAATTATGTGTGCTTTTAGAAATACATTTTGCGTATCTATTAATTCTATCATCGATCTCTTCTCCTAGCAATTTGGCTAAAATTAGGGCATCAAAAACATCTTCACTATTTTCTATACACATTACGGCATGATGTTCTATAGATTTTTCTAAAACTCTTTTTGATGATTCGCCAGCTTTAATTGTATCAATATACACTTTTTTCATATCAAAATAAGTGTCTTTAGATTTGGCAAACTCTTTTTTAACTTCGGCGGGTAATTCGTATCTAAAAGTACTTTCTATATCTTCATCAGAAAGAATTGCATCTAAATAATAGTCTGGAGATCTAAACATTTTTTGCCAGTCTAAATCTGCTCCCCAAGCTCCAAATCTATGAAAATTATTACCTAAATCTACCACTTCAAAAGTGTTGTTTGCACCGTAAATACGAGATCCACGACCAATCATTTGGTAGTATAATGTTAATGATTTTGTTGCTCTATTTAGAATAATAGCCTCAATACTAGGCTCATCAAAACCAGTTGTTAAAATACTTACAGAAGTAAGTATTGCGTTTGGTGTTTTATGAAACCATTTTAAAATAAATTCTCTTTCTTTCTTTGTATTTGTATTATCTAAATGTGCAATTGGGTAACCTGCTCTTTTAAATGCATGATACACCTGAATAGATGTATTAATACCATTATTAAATATTAATGTTTTTTTACCTTTTGCTGTTTCTTCGTACGCCGAAACAAGTTTAGATAGCATATCTGTATTTGTATATAAATCTTCTGAAGATTTTACAGTATAATCTCCATTTGCACCAACTTCTAATGATGTTAAGCCAACATTATAAGAGTACATATTGGCACTTGCCAAATATTCGTTTTCTATTAAATGCTGAATAGATTCACCAACAAATAATTCTTGATAATTCTCATACATGGGTAATTTAGTATTAGAACTCAAAGGAGTTGCTGTAACACCAAGTATAAATGAATCATCAAAAAACTTAAATATTTTTGTAAATGAATTGTAATGTGCCTCATCTACAATTACTAAACCGATATCAGAAATATCTACTTTTTCGTCATTTAACCTATTTTTCAAGGTTTCAACCATTGCTACAAAACAATTAAAATTATCTTGATCGTCTAAAACAGCCGTTGAATTTATAATTTTGTTTTTTACGCCAAACTCATTCAACATCTTAGAAGTTTGTTTACTTAACTCAATTCTGTGAGTTAGTACCAAAACTTTCTTCTTATAAATTTCTATATAACGTCTAACTATTTCAGAGAAAATAACGGTTTTCCCACCTCCTGTAGGCAATTGATATAAAAGATGATAATCTTGTGGTGCGTCTTTAAATCGTTTAAAAATTTCTTCAAGGGCATCTTTTTGATAGCCGTATAATTCTTTACCTATAATTTTTTTTGCGGTGCTAGTTTCTTCCAAAGGAATATAAATTTAATTACAAAAATAAGATTTATAATAGGTTTATCACAACTATACTAAATAAATCTTGTTAAATTGATGGTAGTTATATCATAATGAGAAGCATCAAAGACAGCTACTCCATTCTTTATGACCAATAATTGTGGGGATTGGTGCATTATTTGAAAAGCATAACCTACTTCATCGGATATATTTCTATACGTTAATAAATCTAGATAATACATTTTTAAATGCTGATGTTCTTCTGTAAATAAATTTTCAAATCGTTTGATGACCATGCTACTAATTCCGCAACGAGTTGAATGTTTAAAAATTAAAATGGATGCTGTTTTAGATTGTTCTTTAATTTCATCTAGTTGTTCTAAAGAATTTAAAGAAATCCAATTTAAGTATGACTTTTTTTCTGGTTTTAAACCGTCACCGTCTTTTGCTCCAAACATCTTATTAAATATACCCATTCTATGTTATTTATTCAATTTAATTGCAAATATAGTAAAATTACATCAGCCATAACGTCAGTAAAAACAAGGTTTTAACAGACAATCTGACTCTTTATATATTGTTTTTGTTGATGGTACTGAAATTGCAATATACTTTTAAAAAAATAGAAAAATGAACTTTAATAACTATACAACAAAATCGCAAGAGACCATCCAAATGGCGCAACAGATTGCGCAAGGTTTTGGTCACAATCAAATAGAAAATGAACATATATTTAAGGCTTTAACACAAGTTGATGAAAACGTATTGCCTTTTTTATTAAAAAAATTAAACATCAATTTACTTGTCCTTAATCAAATATTAGACAAACAATTAGAGAGTTTCCCTAAGGTTTCTGGGGCAGAATTAATGCTATCCAGAGAAGCGTCAAAATCTTTAAATGAAGCAGCTATTATTGCTAAAAACATGAAAGATGATTATGTTTCTATTGAACATTTAATCTTAGCAATTTTTAAATCGAAAAGTAACATTGCTCACGTATTAAAAGACCAAGGTGTAACAGAAAAACATTTAAAAGCAGCCATTGACGAATTAAGACAAGGTGAAAATGTTACTTCTCAAAGTCAAGAAGAAACTTATAATTCTTTAAATAAATATGCAAAAAATTTAAATCAATTAGCAGAAGAAGGTAAACTAGATCCTGTAATTGGTAGAGATGAAGAAATTAGAAGATTATTACAAATTTTATCAAGAAGAACAAAAAATAATCCAATTTTAGTTGGTGAGCCAGGAACAGGTAAAACTGCTATTGCAGAAGGTTTAGCACACAGAATTGTAGATGGTGACGTACCAGAAAACCTAAAGAATAAATTAATTTTTTCTTTGGATATGGGTGCGTTAATTGCTGGCGCAAAATATAAAGGTGAATTTGAAGAACGACTAAAAGCAGTTATAAAAGAAGTAACAAATTCTGATGGTGATATTGTGCTTTTTATTGATGAAATTCACACGTTAGTTGGTGCTGGTGGCGGACAAGGTGCAATGGATGCTGCAAACATTTTAAAACCAGCTTTAGCTCGTGGAGAATTGCGTGCAATTGGTGCAACTACGTTGGATGAATATCAAAAATATTTTGAAAAAGACAAAGCTTTAGAAAGACGTTTTCAAAAAGTAATTGTAAATGAACCAGACACAGAAAGTGCGATTTCTATTTTAAGAGGAATTAAAGAAAAATATGAAACACACCACAAAGTACGAATCAAAGATGAAGCAATTATTGGAGCCGTAGAACTTTCTCAACGTTATATTACCAATCGTTTTTTACCAGATAAAGCAATCGATTTAATGGATGAAGCCATGGCAAAACTGCGTATGGAAATCAACTCTAAACCAGAAGAATTAGATGTTTTAGATAGAAAAGTGATGCAATTAGAGATTGAAATTGAAGCCATTAAACGTGAAAAAGACGAAACAAAATTAAAATATTTACGTTCTGATTTAGCAAATTTAAAAGAAGAACGTAACGAAATGAATGCGAAATGGAAATCTGAAAAAGAGATTGTAGATAATATTCAGAATGCAAAAGCAAGCATTGAAGATTTTAAAATTGAAGCCGAAAAAGCAGAACGTGATGGAGATTATGGTAAAGTTGCAGAAATTAGATACGGAAAAATCAAAAAAGCGCAAGAAGATTTAGAAGGTTTTCAAAAAGTTTTACACGAAAATCAGTCTGAAAAATCTTTAATAAAAGAAGAAGTAACGTACGAAGATATTGCTGAAGTTGTTGCAAAATGGACTGGAATTCCGGTTACAAAAATGATTCAATCAGATCGCGAAAAATTACTACGATTAGAAACTCAATTGCATAAAAGAGTGGTTGGTCAAGAAGAAGCAATTATTGCAGTTGCTGATGCTGTTAGACGTTCTAGAGCAGGTTTGCAAAACCCGAATAAACCTGTTGGAAGTTTCTTGTTTTTAGGAACGACCGGAGTTGGAAAAACAGAATTAGCAAAAGCGTTAGCAGAGTATCTTTTTGATGATGAAAACGCCATGACTAGAATTGATATGAGCGAATATCAAGAAAAACATGCTGTAAGTAGATTAATTGGTGCGCCTCCAGGATATGTTGGTTATGATGAAGGTGGACAATTAACAGAAGCTGTTAGAAGAAGACCTTATTCTGTAGTGCTTTTAGATGAAATTGAAAAAGCGCATCCAGATACTTTTAATATACTTTTACAAGTTTTAGATGAAGGACGATTAACAGATAATAAAGGTAGAATTGCAGATTTTAAAAACACAATTATTATTATGACCTCAAATATAGGAAGTCAAATAATTCAAGAGAAATTTAGCGATCCAAAAGCAGAGTTAGAATCTGTTACAGAATTGGCAAAAATTGAGGTTTTAGCATTATTAAAACAATCTGTAAGACCAGAATTCTTAAACAGGATAGATGATGTAATCATGTTTACACCTTTAACTAAAAAGGATATCTTTAAAATTGTAAAACTTCAAATAGATTATTTAAAGAAAATGATTGGCAAACAAGATATTACTTTAGACGCTACAGATGAAGCAATTACATATTTAGCACATAAAGGATATCAGCCAGAATTTGGAGCAAGACCTGTAAAAAGAGTTATTCAGAAAGAAGTGTTAAATCAACTTTCTAAAGAAATTTTATCAGGAAAAATAACAACAGATAGTATCATTTTATTAGATGCTTTTGATGATCAACTAGTTTTTAGAAATCAATCTGAACTTATTGAAAATTAAAAGATAAAAATAAAGTTTGGTTCGTTGGTAAAAGTGGTGTTTGAAAAAATACCGCTTTTACTTTTTTAGTATATTCGCAAAAATCTTTTTATCATGAAAAAACACATTTTATTAGTATTTATTGTTTTAATTTCTTGCACTTCTAACACTAAAAAAGTTGAATCAACGGCTTCTACAACTACCTATTTTTTAATTAGACATGCAGAAAAAGACAGAACAGACTCAACAAATAAAAACCCGAATTTAAATTCTGAAGGATTAGAAAGAGCCGAAAAATGGGCAAAATATTTTGAAAACATTCACTTAGACGCTGTGTATTCTACAACTTACAATAGAACAATGCAGACCTCAAAACCAACTGCAGAAAGCAAAAAACTAGCAATTATAAATTACAATCCAAAAGACATGTATGATGCTAATTTTCAAAAAAATACCGCAGGAAAAACAGTTTTAGTTGTTGGTCACAGCAACACTACGCCGGCTTTTGTTAATAAAATTTTAGGAGAAAAAAAATATAAAGACATTGATGATAATGACAATGCAAGCTTATTTATTGTAACCATTACTAAAGATGGAAAAACAAGTAAAGTAGAAAAAGTAGAAAATTAATTTCTCTTTTAAATTTATAAAAAAAACACTTTGTTTAACTCTAAACAAAGTGTTTTTTTATAACCTTAAATTAGTGTTCTTATTTTTCTAATGTTGCCAAAATTTCAACCTCAATATCTTCTAAAACTATTTCAGATATTTTTTCAAGCTGATTATTTTCAAAAGCCTTATCAATATCAATTAAAGAAATTGCTGTATTTAATGGCTTGTAATTATGATAATCAACAAAACGAATTCCGTTTTTAACACATTGTTCTTTTAAAACTCTAAAACGCTTTCCTCCTCCATTTGTATGATACGCATATGCTAAATAATCAATTAAAAAATCCTTTTTACCAATCCAATAAATAAAAACATCTTCAAAGTCCTCTCCTCCTCCATTTTCAGAAAAAGTTACTTCAATTTTATAATACTCTTTTCCTTTTATTTCAACTGATGGCAGTAATTTTTTATGAACAGCGCTGTCATTTAATCCGTAAGGCAATACGGAAAAATAATGCACAGAATTTATAGCATTTTCATTGCTTTTTGCCTTTTCTTTTAATACAGGAAATTCATGTCCGTTTACATATTTAGCATATCCGTCATTAGTAAGTTGGTCTTGTTCTGTATCAGAAAATTTATTTTTAAAAAGTCTAGCTAATTTAAATTGCCCATTTTTTCTAACTGCACTATATTTTTTGTCTCTAAACTTAAATGTAATTTCAGAATTAGCAACTTTATTTGCACCAGAAGCCATCATTGTTTTATCAATAATTTGCTGAGCGGTTAGCACTTCTTGTGAAAGTATATTTGAAGTTAAGAAAGAAACTAAAAGTATAAATAAATATTTCATTGTGTTTTGTTTGATGTAGTCGAAAATAGATTTCAAAATTACATTTCTTTGGCCAAAGTAAAAATGTATCTTTGTTAAAATATTTTAAACTAAAACCAGTCTATGACTGTTCAGAAAAAAATAAATATACAGAATAAAAAAGCGCGTTTCGAATTTGAAATTCTAGACAAATATGTTGCTGGAATTCAGTTAACAGGAACAGAAATCAAGTCTATTAGATTAAGTCAGGCTAGAATTACAGAAAGCTTTTGTGAGTTTAACGATCGTGGAGAATTGTTTATTGTAAATATGTACATTCAAGAATATATGTTTGGACATCACTTTAACCACAATCCAAAAAGTGAACGTAGATTATTGATGAACAAACGTGAATTAAGAAGTCTTAAAAAAGATGTGGAAGCAAAAGGAAACACAATTGTTCCTTTACGTTTGTTTTTAAATGACAAAGGTTTTGCTAAATTAGAAATTGCTTTAGCCAAAGGAAAACAAACGCACGATAAGCGAGAAGTAATGAAAGACAGAGATAATAAACGTGATTTATCTAGAATTAAGAAGAATTTTAACGCATAATTTTTATTGATGTTAAAAGAAAAACTTAAAAACTATCATATCATTTTAGCTTCTGGATCTCCAAGAAGGCAACAATTTTTCAAAGATTTAAATATTGATTTTGATATTCAATTAAAAGAAGTTGATGAAATTTATCCGCAAGAATTAAAAGGTACTGAAATTACCGATTATTTAGCGGATTTAAAATCAAAAGCATTTTCAAATTTATCAGAAAAAGAGCTATTAATTACTTCGGATACTATTGTTTGGCTAGAAAATAAGGCTTTAGGAAAACCAAAAGATGCACAAGATGCATTTAAAATGTTGCGCGCTTTATCAGGAAAAAAGCATGAAGTAATTACATCTATTAGTATAAAAAATAAGTTTTTCCAAAAAATTATAAACGATACTACTTTTGTTACTTTCAAAGAAATTTCTGATGAAGAAATTAATTATTATATCAATAATTACAAACCTTATGACAAAGCTGGTGCATACGGAATTCAAGAATGGATTGGTTTAATTGCCATTTCAAATATTGAAGGAAGTTATTTTAATGTTGTTGGCTTACCTGTTCATAAATTATATGAAGAATTAATGAAGTTGTAATAATTACAATTTTATCAATACTTCATAAGTTAGAATCTTTGCATTTTTTTTTTTGATTTCACCAAAAACAAATCAAAAATCAGCACCTATAACAATCATTTTTTTTAACTTTTTCTCCTTCTGTTAAAAAGTCTTTTTTCAATTCTCTCTTTTCGTTTCTTAAAAGAAAAATAAAAGTTTATTTTTACACAAAATTTTTACAACACAACAAATACGATAATGAAAAAATACACGTACACAGAAACAAAAGATACTCGTTCGGGCTTTGGTGATGGTTTAACAGAATTAGGAAGAACAAATCCAAACGTAGTTGCTTTATGCGCAGATTTAATTGGTTCTTTAAAAATGGATCAATTTATTAAAGAAAATCCAGAAAGATTTTTCCAAATAGGAATTGCAGAAGCAAATATGATTGGTATTGCAGCTGGTTTAACAATTGGAGGTAAAATTCCGTTTACAGGTACTTTTGCAAACTTTTCAACTGGACGTGTTTACGATCAAATTCGTCAATCTGTTGCCTATTCTGGTAAAAATGTAAAAATTTGTGCATCGCATGCCGGCGTTACTTTAGGTGAAGATGGCGCAACACATCAAATATTAGAAGATATTGGTTTAATGAAAATGTTACCAGGAATGACTGTTATCAACCCTTGTGACTACAATCAAACAAAAGCAGCAACTATTGCAATTGCAGATTTTGATGGCCCTGTTTACTTACGTTTTGGTCGCCCAAAAGTGCCTGTATTTATGCCTGCTGATGAAGAATTTGTAATTGGAAAAGGAATTTTATTAACAGAAGGTACAGATGTTACAATTGTTGCAACTGGTCATTTAGTTTGGGAATCTTTACAAGCTGCAGAACAATTAGAAGCAGAAGGAATTTCTGTAGAAGTAATAAATATTCACACAATAAAGCCTTTAGACGAAGAAATCATCTTAAAATCTGTTGCTAAAACAGGTTGTATTGTTACTGCTGAAGAGCATAATAAATTAGGTGGTTTAGGTGAAAGTGTTTCAAGAACATTAGCATTAAACAACCCTACTCCACAAGAATTTGTAGCTACAAATGATACTTTTGGAGAATCTGGAACCCCAGAGCAGTTAATGGCAAAATATGGTTTAGATGCTGCTGCTGTTGTTAAAGCTGTGAAAAAAGTAATTTCTAGAAAAAAGTAATTTTTTAAGTTTCAACATATAGTAAAAAGAATGAAAAAAGTAATTTTAGTATTGTTTTTGGCTTTCTCATTTAGCCAAACTTCAATAGCACAAGTAGATTTTGGAATTAAAGGAGGTATTAATTATAATTCTAATTCTGTAAAAGGTGTAAGTAAAGATGTTTTTTCTGGTTCAGAAAGTAAAACAGGTTATCATGCTGGGGTTTGGTCTCGCATTAAAATACCTGTTTTAGATTTGTATGTAAGACCAGAATTGGTGTACACTACTTTAAAAAATGAAGTGTTTTATTCCGAGGCAGCTACATTAACTACAAATTCTTTTCAAAAAATAGATGTTCCGGTTTTAATCGGAAAAAATATTTTAGGAATTGGAAATGTTTTTATCGGTCCTTCTTTTCAATATATTATAGATTCTAATTTTGATATAGATGCTATAAAAAATGTTGATGCAAGTGGTTTTTCTATGGGATTACAATTTGGTGGCGGAATTGAATTTGGTAAATTTGGAGTTGATGTTCGTTGGGAAAGAGCTTTTTCTGATATTGAATCTTCTTATATAGGTAATTTAGGAAAAGTAACTTACGATACCAGAATTAATCAAATTATAATTGGATTGTCTATAGAATTATAGTACGTTCATATTTATAAAACTAAAAATGCTCTTGATTTCTCAAGAGCATTTTTTTTATGATCAACTAAAAAAGTAATTATTTCTCACTACTTACTTTTATTAACGGATTTAAATAATCTGCTAAAGTTGGGTTGGTTGGGTCACTAAAATCATTTGCAGGATTACCATCACCATTTGCATCTTCATAAATAGTTGCAATACCATCTCCATCATCATCTACATCAAAATAATTTGGTGAACCATCTAAATCTGTATCATCATTTCTTGGATCTCCATCTCCATCAGGATCTTCATTAATCGAAGCTACACCGTCATTATCATGGTCAGTTTCTTGTATAAAATCATATAATTCGATATAAAATAGCAAACATTCGCTACTTAAAATACCAGTAGTTCCAAATTTTCCATACGCTAAACCAGAAGGTATAAATAATATTCCTTTTCCTCCGTTTTCATACGTAATAGGTCCATTGCTAGTAATATTATCTCCTCCTTTAAATTTTGTAAGTCCATAAGTCCATCCTCTAATAACTGAATTAAGAGTTAACCAAAGACCATTACTTTTGTCGAAATTTACACTAAGACTATCAGTATTCACAATTCTTTTACCGCTGTATTTTACAAAAACAGAATCCATAACCGTTGGAAATCCTTTATCTACTTTAGGGCTACCAATTCTATTCGTATAATAATATAATGTATAGTCTATTTCATTATCTGTAACATCAATCTGCTGAAGATTATCATCTTCAAATAATGCAGTTTTACCAGAAACTAATAGCTTTACATCTCCTTCTATTTCATCATAATAATGATTTTTTAGAAACTTTACTAAAGTATCATTATCAATTATAGCTTGCGCTTCATAATCAAAATCATCAACTATAGTAGTATTTGAGTTACCACTACAAGCATAAATAATCGTTGCGAAGATTAATAATGCTAATATGTTTTTTATTTTTGTCATTTATCCTTAAAATTTGTGGGCGCAATTTACCATTTTTATACCTTTGTAAAAAGACAAACGTTATTTTTTAACTTTTTTTATGAGAATAGATAAATATTTGTGGTGTATTAGAGTTTTTAAAACACGTAGTATCGCAACTACAGCCTGTAAAAAAGGCCAAGTTAAGATTGAAAATACGAGTATAAAACCATCTAAAGAAGTATTTGGTAACGAGTTGATTTTAGTTAGAAAAAATCAAATTAATTATCAAATAAAAGTTTTAGATTTACCAGAAAGCAGAGTTGGTGCAAAAATAGTAGATCTTTATAGAAAAGATGTGACCCCAAAAGAAGAGTTTGAAAAAACAGAACTTTTAAAATACTCTAAAGATTATTATCGTAAAAAAGGAGCAGGAAGGCCAACTAAAAAAGACAGAAGAGATATTGAAGGATATCAAGATGAAACAGAAGAAAACTTATGACAACAGAAAGAAATATTATTTTAAATACCGTTCAAATTAATCAGAAAATTAAAAGAATTGCTTACCAAATTTATGAGAGTAATAGTGACGAAAAAGAAGTTATTATTGCTGGTATTTGTGGTAATGGATATCTTTTTGCTGAAAAAGTAGTAGAAACGCTAAAGGAAATTTCTACTTTAAAAGTTACAATTTGCCTTGTGAATATCAATAAGAAAAAACCACTAGAGCCTGTTACTACCTCTTTACAAGTTGGAGATTATAAAAATAAATCTTTAGTATTGGTTGATGACGTTCTAAACTCTGGTACTACATTAATTTATGGAGTAAAACACTTTTTAGAAGTACCTTTAAAAAGATTTAAAACAGCTGTTTTAGTTAACAGAAATCATAAAAAATATCCTGTTAAAGCAGATTTTAAAGGCGTCTCTTTATCAACCTCAATAAAAGAACATGTTCATATCGATTTTACAGATAAAGAAGTAAATGTATACTTAGTTTAAGGTATTCATTAACTTTTTGGCATTTTTTTTAACTTTTTAGCCATTTTTTTTGCTATTTTTTTCCTTGATTTATTGTCGATTTTTATAGTCATTTTAGCTTGCTCATAATAAAAACGTCTTTCAAAAAGATGTTTTGCTACAAATTCTGGAATTTTATCATCGCTTAAAGATGCAATTAATGGTCTTTTACTTTTCTTTTTAATCAACCTTTTAACCATTGTTGAAACATTGCCTTGTAAATAGATAGAAATTGTCTTTTCCTTATTAATTTCTTCCATATTATTTGCATAACAAGGCGTTCCACCACCTAGAGAAAGGATGAAATCTTCCTTTTTTGATAGAATTTCTTTCAAATATTTGTTTTCAATCAACCTAAAATAGATTTCTCCCTTCATTTTAAATATGTCTGAAATAGACATTTTTTCGCCTTCTATAATGTAATCATCTAAATCTATAAACCTCATAGACAATTTTTTAGATAGTATTTTACCAATACTAGATTTTCCAGAGGCCATGTAACCTAATAAAACAATTTTCACTTTTTTTATATTTTTAGCAAATATCGATAAAATTTTTTCATTTTTATGTTTCAAATTTAAATGATAGGTAGTATATTTGCACCTCAATTAAAAAGACCTGGTAGCTCAGTTGGTAGAGCATCTCCCTTTTAAGGAGATGGTCCTGGGTTCGAGCCCCAGCCCGGTCACAAAAAAAGTTAAGCAACATTGCTTAACTTTTTTGTTTATAACAAAAAGCGCACGTGGCGAAATTGGTAGACGCGCCACCTTGAGGGGGTGGTATTCGCAAGGATGTGGAAGTTCGAATCTTCTCGTGCGCACTTTTATATTTTTTTTTACTTCTTCACAAAATATTAACTTTTCTATACTGTTTTATACTTATTTTTGTTTTCATGCAAAGAAAACTATACATTTTGTGCTTACTTATAAGTTTAAGCGCATTTTCTCAAAAAGACAGTATTCGTACTACCATTTTAAAAGGTCAAATTATACACGCCGAAACAAAACGTGTTTTAAGTGCTGCCCACGTTTTAAATTTAAACGCTGTGATTGGTACTATTACAGATGATAAAGGTTTCTTTGAGTTACCAACGAAAGCTAATGATACTATTTTAGTTTCTTATTTAGGGTTTTCTTCAATAAAATTAAAAATTACAAATGATTTATTAAAAGGTAATGAATTAGAAATTGCTCTTTATGAAAAACCAGAAGAAGTTAAAGAAGTAATTATTAAATCTACACAGCTAATTGGTGTTTTAGAAGTTGATGTAAAGATGGTACCAAAAGATAGGTTTACAAGAATTCATATTAACGGATTACCTCAAACTTATGAAGTAGGTAAACCACAAGCCAAAAATTACTCCTCTCCTATTGCTGCATTATTTCAGCCAGTAGACTTTTTATATAGCCTTTTTGGAAAAAAACCTAATCAGCTTAAAAAGCTTCAAAAATTAAAAAAAGAAGATGATTTGCGTAAAATGCTAGCAGGTAATTTTGATAGAGAAGTTATGATGGAGTATTTAGAAATGAATAGTCAAGAATTAACAGAGCTTCTTACAGATTGCAATTACTCTGAATATTTTATAAAAAAAGCTTCTGATTTGCAAATGATAGAGGCTATTTTAGATTGCTATGAAAATCATAAAGCAATTAAAAAAGGTAAAATAGAAAGAAATAAACTTCCAGAAAAAAACTAAACCATTTAAAATTGAAAAGAGCCAAAAGGAATACTTTTGACTCTATTCAACTATTAAAAACTATCTAAGATAAAACCCTTACAACGAATTCTATACTTTTATAAGTCGTTATTACTTACTATAAGTTACAGTCAAATTTTAGCTTTAACACAACTTTAAGAAAACTAGTAAAAAATACCTATTAAAAATTTTATAGTAAAAAAAAATCCAGCTTTTAGCTGGATTTTACATTTATAAAATAAAAATATGTTTACTGATTTCCTAGTATAATTGGCATTCCAGACTTGCCAGAACCAATAATGATTACTTTACTATTTGTAGATTTAGAAAGCTCTAAAGTAGCTCCAATACCTTTTTCCTGTAAAATTTTATCAGTTAAAGACTCACTTAAAATTTTGTTTGCAATTGCTTTTCCTTCAGCATCAATTTTTTGTCTTTTTGCTTCTTTTTCTGCTTTTGCAATTCTAAATTCATATTCTAAAGACTCTTGTTCTTGTTTTAATTTCGTTTCAATTGCAATTCTTATAGTTGATGGTAATTTTACATCTTCTACCAAAACTCTTTTAACAGATAAATATTGGTCTTTTAAAATACTTTGCAATTCATCTAAAATTTCTTGCTCAATTACATCCCTTTTACTTGAATATAATTGCTCTGGAGTATAACGTCCTACGACACTTCTAGCTGCCGCATTTACTGCCGGATCTAACAATTCGCGCTCGTAATCTTCTCCTTTGGTTTTAATTAACAACCCTAATTTACTAAACTCTGGCTCATACCAAATTGTACCATTTACTTTAACCTCTAAACCATTAACAGAAAGTACATTCATTTCATCAGAAATAGATTGCTGACGCACTTTTAATACAATCATTCTATTCCAAGGTGCAACAATATGAAATCCTTCTCCATAGGTTTTTTCTGTATTTATACCAGTCCCTAAAGTTTCAAAAATTACGCCGCCTTCACCAGGTCCAATTGTTACGGTTGATGTTGAAAATAAAATTAAAACTGCTACTACTATTACAACAATGAATATTCCTCCTTTTGGGAATTTAATGTCCATTTGATTATTTGCCATTTTTATGTTTGTTTTTAAATTTAACCAAATTTACGATTTAAGTTCTTTAAACACAATCTATATACTCACAATCTTCCAAAACTTCAATTTCTAAAGTAATATGTTCTAGGTGAAAATCATCATGTAAAACTTTCCTAATTTCTTTTTTAACTTCATCTGCTTTTTGCCAAGAAATACTTTTATCAAACAATACTAAATGCACTGTTAAAATAGTATATTCACCATCCATCGTCCATAAATGGAAATCATGTACGTTTTTAATTTCTTTATTTTCAAGAATTTTGGTTTTAATCTCATCCACAGAAATCGCCATAGGTGTTCCTTGTAAAACTATTCTGATACTTTCTTTCCCATTTTTAAAAACATTAATCAAAATATATAGAGCAATAACTAAGGATAAAATAGGATCTAAAATTGGAACGTTCCAAAATTGCATGACTATGCTTGCTATTAATACCGCAACCCAACCCAAAACATCTTCTATCATGTGCAAGGAAACAACTCGTTCATTAATTGAGGTTCCTTTTTGAAGTTTTAAAACAGCAGCACCATTTACAATAATTCCTAAAATAGCAAACCACATCATTCCTTTTGCGTCTGATTCTTCTGGATTTATAATTCTAGGAATTGCATTTAAAATGATCATAATAGAACCTATTAATAAAATAATAGAATTAATAATTGCACCTAAAAGCGAAAATCTTTTAAAACCATAAGAAAACGTTTTGGTTGCTTTTTTATTTGATATTTTTTGAAAATACCAAGCCATTCCTAAACTTAAACTATCACCTAAATCGTGAATTGCATCAGAAGTTATTGCCAAACTATTGGTGTAAATTCCGCCAAAAAACTCAATAATCGTAAAGAATAGATTCAGAAAAAAAGCAACTTTTATATTTTCTGTTGATGAATTTTGATGATGATGATGATGTGTATGGTTATGTCCCATTTTATTTTTTATAAATAGACTTCATTATAAATTAAAAGATGCATTTTAAACTTTCTTTTTATCAATTTTAAGGCTTTTTACTTTCTTAATTAAATTTTTCCATTGTATTTTCTAATGAACCATTCTGCTGTTAATAAAGAAATGATAAAGAATAAAATCCATTTCCAATCGATTAAGTTCTGTTGTTTAACAGATGATTTTTGTACCGTATAAAACGATTCGTTGTCTAAAAGTTCTTTCGTTAAATCATCAACTTGATTTTTATAAAATACCTTTCCTCCTGATTTTGCTGCCAATTGTTCTAACTTATTTACGTTGGCATTTGTAAACTGTTCTTCTATTTGATAATCAGTAATTACAAAACGGCCATCATTTTTAATATCCTGACCTAAAACATTTACTGTATAAGAATATGCTCCTGAAGGTAAATTTTCTATTTCTACTTGATACGAATTATGAATTAACGAAAACGGAATTTTAGTAACTTCTTTTGTTTCTGAATTTGTAATTGTAATTTCTAAAGATGCTCTTGCATCAAACTGATAATTTTTATCAGTATAAAATGCAGAAATATGTATAGTGGAGTTTGCAGGATAAAAGTTTTCTGCACGTACTTCTAGTCGATTTCTTTTTTTGTTGGATGCTAAATATTGTACTAAACCGCTTGTAAATGAATCAAATTCTTCAAAAGAGTTAGAATTTAAAAAACTTGCTGCTCTCCATTTCCAAATTCCTTCTCCAAATAAAACGGCAGATTTTTGATTGTTTACTTCAAAAATTGACAATAAAGGTTGCTTTGTTTGTACTCCGTTTATATTCTGATACACTAAAGTTTGATGTTCTTTTGAAATAGAAATCTCACCAAACTTGTCTTTTAGAGGTGGAAAGTTATTAAAGCCAATATCTTCTTGCAAAAAAGTTAAAAAGCCTTCATTATAAGTTGCACCATAATTTTCTAACTGATTAATTGCATTTTTAGTAAAACCTAGCTGTTGCTTGTTGATAAAATTCCAATCTGTATTAACACCCGAAATCATCAAGTAATTGCTATTCTGCTGATTTATTAGAGATAAAACAGTGTTAAATTTAGCGTTTACTTGGTTTAAAATAATCAATTTATAATCTTCAATTTGGCCTTTAAAATTATCAACCATAAAAACATCAACAGAACGCTGTTTATTACTTTCTATTGATTTTTTTAAAGCTCCAATATCTGGATGCAAAACTGAACTTAAAATCAATACTTTAGTTTGTTCGTCAATTACTTCTACAGAAAAACTTTTACTATTATTTTTGATGTTTTTTTCATTTTTCAGTGTACTAATTGAAGCTGTGTAATATTGCAATCCCTCTTTGGTTGAAGTTAAATTTGCTGATATTGTTGCCGATTTTTTATCCAAAGAAAAAGATATATTTTCTCTAAAAATAGTTTTTCCATTATTAAAAATAGAAAACTGAGTAGTTACAGCTTCATTACCATCATAATTTAAAAGAACCTCAACAGGAAATTTATTTTGTAAATAACTGTATTTATTTACATTTAACTGCGTTATTTTTACATCAACATATTTTGTTGTATCACCAATGATAATTGGATAAACGGGCTGTTTCGTATTTAAAAATTCATACGCAGCACCTATAGTTTGATTTCCATCTGTAATTAAAATAATGGGTGCAATTTTATCTTTGTTTAATTCGTTAACTTCAACGATTGCATTTGTAATATTTGTTTCGTTTTCTAAAAAAGAAAGGCTATCTAAAACCTGTAAATTTTTACCGAAAGAGAAATCACTTAAAGAAAATTTGGTAATTAAATTCCCCGAATTAGACAAATTAGTAACAATTTCACTTACAGAATTACCTTCTTTAAAAAAAGCAATCGATTTTGAATTATCAACCAAAATAGATAAAACAGGTTTTTCATTTTCTAATACTGTATTTTCTATTGTAGGATTTATCAATAATAAAATCAACAAAAACAAACTCAAAGTTTTTGAAACAAAGAGTAAACTTGTAACTTTTGGTTTGTTTGTTACTTTGTAATAATATTGAAAAAATGCTACTGAGATACTCAATAACAAAGCAAAAACGAGATAGAAAATTGTGGCCGTTTGCAATTGATTTTTATTTATTGGAAAGATATAAAGAACTATCTAAAAACAAAAAACCTACAACGATTAATATTGTAGGTTTTTAATTATTTTAATTGACACAAAAGAGCAAGCTCCCTTGGTAAAAAATAGTCTATGTAAACATTCCACCATCCACAGAAAGCGTCTGTCCTGTAATGTAAGCACTCATATCTGAAGCTAAAAACACACAGGCATTTGCAATGTCTTCTGGAGTTCCTCCTCTTTTTAAAGGAATTCCATCTCTCCAACTTTGTACGGTTGCTGCGTCTAATTTATCTGTCATTTCTGTTTCAATAAATCCTGGCGCAACTACATTGCTTCTAATATTTCTTGAACCCAATTCTAAAGCTACCGATTTAGAAAAACCAATGATCCCAGATTTTGAAGCTGCATAATTTGTTTGACCAGCATTTCCTTTTAAACCAACAATAGAACTCATATTTATAATAGAACCCGCTCTTTGTTTCATCATTGGTCTAATAACTGCTTTCGTTAAATTAAACACCGATTTTAAGTTTACTTCTATAACTTGGTCAAAATCTTGTTCTGTAATACGCATTAACAAATTATCTTTGGTAATCCCTGCATTATTTACTAAAATATCAATTGCACCAAATTCTTCTAATACATTTTTTGCCAATTCTTGAGCTGCGTCAAAATCTGCAGCATTAGATTGATATCCTTTAGCAGCAACACCAAATGCTTTTAATTCTTCTTCTAAAGCGACTGCAGCTTCTACAGAAGAACTATACGTAAAAGCAACATTTGCTCCTTGTTTAGCGAATTCGATTGCAATTCCTCGTCCAATTCCTCTAGTTGCTCCCGTAATTATTGCTGATTTATTTTCTAGTAATTTCATGTTATACTGTTTAGTTAATTATCAAATATAAAAAAGAAATTCCCGTTTTCACGGGAATTTAGATATCATTCTCTTTATAGAGATTGATTATTTTAAAACTTTTGCAACCATTTCACCAATTTTTGCTGGTGAACTAACTACATGAATTCCGTTTTCTGCTAAAATTTTCATTTTTGCTTGTGCTGTATCATCTGCTCCTCCAACAATCGCTCCTGCGTGTCCCATTGTTCTTCCTGCAGGTGCAGTTTGACCAGCGATAAAACCAACAACTGGTTTTCTATTTCCATCAGCTTTAATCCATTGTGCAGCTTCTGCTTCTAGATTTCCACCAATTTCACCAATCATCACAATTGCTTCAGTTTCTGGGTCATTCATTAATAACTCAACTGCTTCTTTAGTTGTAGTTCCAATAATTGGATCTCCACCAATACCAATTGCTGTAGAAATTCCAAATCCTTGTTTTACAACCTGATCTGCAGCCTCATACGTTAAAGTACCAGATTTAGAAACGATCCCTACTCTACCTTTTTTAAAGATAAAACCTGGCATAATACCAACTTTAGCTTCTTCTGGAGTAATTACTCCCGGACAGTTAGGCCCAACCAATCTTGTATCTTTATTTGCAATATATGCTTTTACTTTTACCATGTCTGCCGTTGGGATTCCTTCAGTAATACAAATAATTACTTTGATTCCAGCATCAGCAGATTCCATAATTGCATCAGCAGCAAAAGCTGGTGGTACAAAAATAATAGAAGTATCTGCTCCTGCTTTTTCAACCGCTTCTAAAACTGTATTAAAAACTGGTTTCCCTAAGTGTTCTTGACCACCTTTACCTGGAGTAACTCCTCCTACAACATTGGTTCCATAGTCAATCATTTGGCCAGCGTGAAAAGTACCTTCACTACCAGTAAAACCTTGTACAATAACTTTTGAATTTTTGTTTACTAAAACACTCATGGTTTATTATTTTTAGTTTGTCATTTTTTGAAAATTTTTCAAAAAATAAAAGATGGAATTTGATTTAATTTATCTTACAAAAATAGCTTTTTGTTCGT
>JANQTQ010000051.1 GCA_030731625.1 Polaribacter sp.
TTCTTTTTTTCCAAAAAGTCTGTCAAATATTCCCATTTGATTATTGTTTTGTGTGTTTTGATTACAACTTAAAATTAAAAATGTTGTAAATAAGATTGTCGAAAGTTTCATTTTTAAAATTGGTGGCTATTTCTTTGATTATTAAAAATTGCAGTTTTGTGAATGAGAAATTTACAGCGGTGTTCTGGCATGGTTGCTTTATAATTAGATGACATTGCTTTTTTATTACAATTTAAGTTTTATTTCTTAATTAACTACTTGATAAAGTCATTTCGTATTCAAGGAATGTAAATCCGCGCTATCGGGTTAATAATACTAGTACTCAAATAAGACTATTGATTTTTCATCGTTTGAAATAAAAAAAGCTAACTAATTTTAGTTACCATGGAAGATTGAGTTGTTGCACTTCATTTAGATAAAAATCCTCTAACTTCTTTACAAGTTCTTTTGAAATTGGGTTGTTTACGCTTTCCACATTACTTGTTAACTGCGCTATATTTACATTGCCAGGTATCACTGTAGAAACTGCATCGTATGCCAAACAAAACGAAATTGCTTTTTGCGCAAGATGATCTTTTTCTTGGATAATTTCTTTGACGCTATTTACCAGGTGCGCTCTGGTTTGAATATCCTGTTTAGACCAGCGGCTTCTGATGTCATTAAAAGTACTTTCAGCCGTGTATTTCCCTGACAACCAACCTGAATCGAGCGGGATTTTAACAATAATGCCAACTTCTTTTTCTTTTGCCATTGCAAATGCTCTTGAGGAATCCTGATGTAGGATATTAAAAAACGCTTCAATCACTTTCGCATTTGTGGTATTTATAAGCAGCTTCATGTCTTCATAAGTATCTAAAGATGCGCCATAAGCTTTTATTTTACCTTCTTCAATTAATCGTTCTAGAATCTCATAGTGGTCGTTTTTATTACCATCCAAATACGCAACAGGAGGGTTATGAATAATAAGGGAATCCACATACTCAACTTGTAATCTTTTAAGGCTGCCTTCTAAAGATTCGCGAATATAATCTGAATTATAATTAGTAATACCCGAATCTGTATGACCAAATTTTGTGTTGATTACAATTTTACTTCTATCAACTCCCTTAAGCGCTTTGCCAAGCCTTTCTTCTCCTGTTCCATGCCCATAATTTGGTGCTGTATCAAAAAAATTGATTCCGTATTCTAGTGATTTTTCAACCAGTTCCACAGCTTCCTTTTCCGACATACTTTTCCATCCAGAATTATCTCCCAATTGCCAAGCGCCAAGTCCTATTTCAGAAACTAAGGCTGCATCTTTGATGTATCTATTATATTTCATATTGTATTAAATTAGTATTTTACAAAAGTAATATGTATGTTAATATACAGTTTTATTAAAAGAAATCATTTAAAAACGTACTCAAATCAAATGCTGTCAATGTGTTTTTGAATGGGAAGTTGTGGTTTTAAGCATCTAATTTTGCAAATACACACCGAATAGAAAATCCGCGAGAATTATTGTCCAAATTTAACGATGAAATTGTTTGTTTTTTAACTCAGTTCTTTGTTTCCAAATCGTTATTCTTTGATGCAACGTATTCCAGAACCTATTCGGATAGAATTATCACCATAAAAGATGTCTTCTGTATCAAAAAGCTGTACAAGAACTCTAGTTCTAGAACCTATAGGAAGGTCTGTGTTTACATTAGTTGTAGCCCAAGTACATATTCCTTGTCCTAGCGTTGAACCACCTAACGCATTGATATAGCCATTTGGCAATCCATTGAAACCAATAGCATTTATTCCGTTTCCAGAACTTGGCAGCCACCCAGTTGAAGATTTCAATGCAGAAGCTTCTTGATTTTCAAACCCGTTTTCTGATAAGTAATTTTCTAATTCTTCAAAATCTACTTGTGAAGGTATTCGCCAGCCTTCAGGTGCTAATTTACCACTTTCAATTGCCCAGTGATTATACATTGCTCCATAAAAATCAAATGGTAATTGTTCATCAACTACATTATTTAAATCGGCAGTGTCTGACCATTGATATTGAGGTGTCTGATTTGTCAAATCTCCCCAATCCATACCGTTTAAATGTTCTGTAATTGGTGTTCCATCATTAAAAGTCAAAGTTTTTAAATTTTCTAACATCCAAGTTTGATTTCCAATAGTTATGGTGTTGTATATATTTCCATCAACATCTGTTATAGTCGATATTGGTTCTTCATTTGGATTATTGTCATCTTCTGAACATCCAAAACAAATCAATGTAAATAAAATAATAATGTTAACTCTTGATAATAATTTCATAATATGATTTTTATATCTCACAATTTAATTTAGCTTTTTCCTATTATTTTTATTATAAATGTTCGTTCGCTTAATGTTTGCCAATTATTTTTAAAACAAGTAATCCTTTATGCAGCCTTAGTTACATGAAGCTATTTTTTTCTAAATCTAATTTTAAAACAAAATACAAACGGGCATTGGTGCAGCAATTTCGCTTACAAAAGTTAATAAGCCGGTTTTTGCATTTCGTTTAAAAGAAATAATAGTGTTTGTATCTTGATTAGCAACTAGTAAAAACTCTTCATTTGGCGATAAAGAAAAATTACGTGGATGTTTCCCTAAAACATCTTGAAATCCAATCGTTTTTAAGGTTCCATCTTGTTGATTTACCTCATAGATAACAATAGATTCATGTCCGCGATTTGAAGCGTACAAAAATTGTCCATCTTTTGTAATATGAATATCCGCAGCTTTGCTATATTCTGTAAAGTCTTCTGGCAAAGTAGCAATTGAAGATACCACAACATAGTTACCTTCTTTTTCTTCTACTAACGAAACCGTGTTATTTAACTCATTTAAAACATAGATCCATTTATTATTTGGATGAAAAGTTAAATGCCTTGGCCCTGCTCCTGCTGCCATTTCTAATGTTTTCTGATTTGTTAAAACCAACTCATTTTTTTCTGTATCAATGGTAGAAAACCATAATTGATTTGTACCTAAATCAACAGAAATCAATTCTTTTTTTGTTGGATGAAACCAAGCAGAATGTGCATGAGGTGCTTCTTGCCTACTGGTGGTTCCTTTACCAACATGTTGTTGTACAAATAATAAATTTGATAATTTTCCTGCTGCATCTGTTTTTAATAAACCTACACTTCCGCCTCCATAATTGGCAGTTACAATATAATTATCATCATTTAAAGCCACAAAACAAGGTCCGGCTCCACCGCTTTCTTCTTTGCTGATGAGTTGCAACGAGTCATTTTCAATTTTAAAAGATTTTACAAATCCTGTGCCGTTTTCATTGGTTTCGCCAACGGCAAAAAGTATTTTTTGATCTTTAGATTTTACTAAAAAAGTAGGATTTACGGTTGCTACAGCCAAGCCTATTTTTGTAAGTTCTCCTTTGGATGAAATAGCGTATTTGTAAATTCCTTTCGATTCGTTTTTTGTATACGTTCCTACATAAAAAGAATAGTTTTCTTTTTGTACTGATTTACATCCAATCATTACCATTGTAAATACTATTAAAAAAAGTGTTGTTGTTTTATTCATTTCTAAAATTTAATAGTTGGAGTTTCCCAAGAAATTGAGTCGCCTAAAATGTTATATTTTTCACTGATGATGGTTGCTTTGTTGGGCTTAAACTTTAGTAACAAATAATCTGTTTCTTTATTTTTATAAAAATCTTCCCACTCCGTTTTCCAAAATTTTTCTTTTTCTTTTTGCGTATTTACAAGATAAACAACACCTTGTAAGGTAACATAACTTGCACTTTTGGCATCAAAATAATACAAGGTAACCAATTTATTTTGTTGAATCTGACCAACCTTTGCACTCCTTGCATTTGTACCCAACCAAACTGTAAAATCTTTTTGTGGTAAAAAAGGATCCATCGCTCTGGCATGTGCAACTCCTAAAGAATCGACAGTAATTAAAGCACAATTTTTAGCCTCCATCATTATTTCTTTAGCAATTTCTTTAAGATCTGTTTTTACAGGTTTAGTTACCTTTTTGCAACTCACAAAAAAAATCATTAGAACAGCACTAAGAAAATATCTCATCAAAATTTATAATTTAAAAGATTTTAAAAACAGGCAAACGCAAATGTGCTGTTTCAAAATATTCAGAGTTTTTATACACAAAATCTAATTGCGCTCTTGGATTACTCGCAAAATCTGCATCCGAAGTTAATTTTGCTTCAAAAGCTTTTTTTATTGTTGGATTTTCTGCTAAAATTGTTTCTGCAACATCTTCAAAAACATACCCAGAATAACCTTCTTTTTGCTGTAAAATGGTATCGAAAAAGTTCCAGTTAAAAAAAGAATCTGTGGCTTCTGCTTCTAAGGTTTCTAATAAATAACGTACGCCGTTTTGACGAGTATCAATATAAACATCTCCTTTTTTAAAGTTGATTTTTTCTGATGTTTTTGTTACAACCGTATTATAATGTAAATAATGACCTTCGTAAGGCGATTTTGAAGTTTCAAAATCTTTAATGTGATTTACAGTAACTGCAATTGTTGTGTCATTTTTAAAACGTGTAAACTCAATTTGATTGTTTTTTAAACGATCTAGTACGTTGTGCCAACCTTGCTGTACAATATACGCTTTTGGAATGGTAACTTCTTTGGTTGCAGAAAATTCATCATAGTATTTGATCACTTTCTCAAAAGGTTTGCTTTTGTCATAAAACAACCTTTTTCCACTGGTAACTTTACTATCTATCAACTCGCCCTCATATCCTCTAAAATACAAATCACTATATTTTTCTTCATCAACTTTAAAGTGAATCGGATATGTTTTTTTTGCTAAAATTTCATCCGCAGCCTTCACTCGTAAATCTTTTATAATTGCCGAATTTTGTTCTGTAAAATCAAACACAGAAAACAGCAATTCATACGTTTGTTCTACTCTTATTTTATAGGGTTTTAACATGTGTGTTTCTACCATTAAACCCAACGTATGAAAGAGTGTTGTGTACCCCGTAGAATATCTTGGCGAATCGAAAAACTGAGAAAAACCAACTTCTGGAGTATCGCCCCAAACATTTACATACGGCGTAATTAAAATATTTTTCTTTTCTAAAGATTCTTCAATTTGAGGGCGCATTTCGTTTTGTAAAAACGTACCTAAATTACCGCCCAACTTGTTGTGTTGTGTAAATAAATGGGTAATTGCATATTGATAATCTGCACCATTACTTACATGATTATCAACAAAAACATCTGGATTTACAGCATGAAATATTTCTGCAAAAGCAGCTGCATTTTTAGTGTCTTGTTTGATAAAATCTCTATTTAAATCGTAATTCCGAGCATTTCCTCTAAATCCGTATGCAACGGGTCCGTTTTGATTGGCTCTAGAATGCGAATTTCTGTTTAAAGCACCGCCAATATTATACACGGGAATGATGCAAATAATGGAGTTTTTATATTTTACTTGCAAAGAATCGTTTTGCACAATATCTCTTAACAGCATCATGGACGCATCAATTCCGTCTGATTCTCCAGGATGAATTCCGTTATTGATTAGAATTCTGTTTTTGGGTGCGTTTTTAATTTCATCCACATTAAAAATACCTTCGCTATTATACACCACCAAATGCAAGGGTTCGCCAGCATCAGTTTGACCAAAAGAGAATAATGAAACTTCTTTATAGGTTTCTGCTAACTTTGAGTAATAGGCAATTACATCCTTATAAACTGGCGTTTCTGTTCCGTTAGATTTTTCAAAAAGTGTTGTAAAATCAGTCGCATCCGTAGCAGTACTTTTACAAGAAAACAAAAATGATACAAGTACAAAAAGGAAGGTTATTTTTACAAAGTTTTTCATTTAAATTTTATTTAACGATTACTGAAGCCGGCACAAAACTGGTATAATCTCCGTTATTTCTAATCACATCTCTTACAATTGATGATGAAATAAAACTTTTGCCAGAAGAGGTTAATAAAAAGACGGTTTCTACGTCAGACAATCTTCTGTTTGTATGTGCAATTGCTTTTTCAAACTCAAAATCTGCCGGATTTCTTAAACCTCTTAAAATAAAATTGGCATTTTGTTCTTTACAAAAATTTACGGTAAGCCCTTGATAGGTTAACACTTTTATCTTTGGTTCGTCCTTAAAACAATCTTCGATAAATTTTCTACGTTCTTCTAAGGTGAACATATATTTTTTATCCGCATTAATTCCGATGGCAATAATAAGTTCGTCAAACAATTTTACACCTCTTTCTATAATATCAAAATGACCTAATGTAATTGGATCAAACGACCCTGGGAAAATTGCTCTTTTCATTTGTTTTTTTTTATTTGGATTCAAGATATTTTTGATTCTAATTATCTTTAAAATCTATCTTTTTATTAAATTTTGTTTCTTTTAGCTACAAAACAAATTTATCTTG
>JANQTQ010000052.1 GCA_030731625.1 Polaribacter sp.
CTGGTAAATACAATGTAGATGTTCGTTTTGCTTCTGGTAATTCTAATGGTGGAGGGCCATTTTATTTTGAGATTGATGGTAAAAAAATAAGTTCAGATATTTCATTAACAAACACGAATAGTTGGACTAATTGGCAAACTAAAACAGTAAATAATATTGAGTTTACCAAAGGAAAACATATTTTAAGACTCGTTTTTACAAATGGCGAATTTAATTTAGGAAAACTGAATTTCACATACGCTGCTCCTTTAGATTATATGCCACCAATTGCCAATGCAGGAGAAAATGTGGTTGTAATTACACCAAATACAACAGCAACTTTAGATGGTTCTTTAAGTAATGATCCAGAAAATGAAATAATTACGTATGCGTGGGAACAAGTTTATGGTCCGTCTATAATCAATTTTAATGATAACACTTTAGTAGCTCCAGCAATTTCAAATTTAGAAAAAGGAATTTATAAGTGTAAATTAACTGTTAGTGATGGCACATATTCAGCATATAGTTATGTACTAATTATTGTTCAAGAAAATGCAAATGCAAGTCCTACAATTTCTATTACATCACCATCAAATAATAGTTCTTTTTCTGAAGGAACGGCAATAAATATAACAACTTCTGCATCTGATTTAGATGGAACAATTTCAAAAGTTGAGTTTTATAATGGTGACACAAAAATTGGAGAAGATACAACGGCACCTTTTTCATTTAATTGGACAAATGCTGCAGTAGGAGCTCATCAGTTAAAAGCAATTGCTACAGATAATGAAGCTGCGCAAACCACATCTCAAAGTATAAATATTACAGTGAATGAAGTAAGAGCATGTTCAGAAACCTCTAATGTTGCGCAACAAGGTTCATTTTCTACAGGTTACACAGCTACTTTTGAAACGATAGGAACAAGTGTAAAAATAACTTTTGAGTTATTAGATACCAATAGAGCTGGGGTAGTTGCGTATTTATGGAAACAAACCCCATTTGGTGAAACGCAAATGGAAAGTGTTTCTGGATTAAAATTCACAAAAACTGTTGGTGGTTTAACAGAAGGGCAATCAATTTCTTACGGATGTAAATTTGCATTTGCAGGTGGTTTAGCCGTAACAAAATATATAACCTATAAAGTTGGTGATAGCTGCGGATCTTTAAGTATTTCTGATGTTTCATTACAGAATGAAATCACCATGTATCCAAATCCTGTTAAGAATACACTTTTTATAAAATCAAATGCTGTTGATATTTCAAAAATTGAAATTTATTCAACGATAGGAAGTTTAGTTAAAAAAGCTACAACTAATTTTAATAATATTCAAGTAGAAGATTTATCAAAAGGATTGTATTTAGTTAAAATTTATACAGATAAAACTTTTATTACCAAGAAGTTTATCAAGGAGTAAAAACCTATTTATATTAAAATTAAAATCCGTTTAGAAATTTTCTAAACGGATTTTTTTTGTTTTATAAAATCAATAATTATTTTTTTGATTTTTATATTTAAGATTCGTTTGCTCTTGAAATGATATTCTCAGGAATTTCCTTTTTTGCTTTTGCGCCCATTTTTTTTAATTTTTCTACACTCTGAATCAGATTTCCTCTACCGTCAAAAAGCTTGTTCATAGCATTAGCGTATTCTTTTTTACTGTCGTCAATTCGCTTACCAATATTCATTAAATCGCTTAACAAACTTTGAAATTTATCATACAAAGCGCCTGCTTGTCTCGCAATTTCAATCGCGTTTTTTTGCTGCTTTTCGTTATTCCACATAGAATCAATAGTGCGTAAAGTTGCTAATAATGTAGTAGGAGTTACGATCACAATATTTTTTTCAAAAGCTTTATTATAGAAAGAATTATCCGCATTTATAGCAACTGCAAAAGCAGGTTCAATAGGTATAAAAAGCAAGACAAAATCTGGTGAAGCTATTTTATAAATATCTTCATATTTTTTTTCGGATAATTGATCTACATGACGTTTTAAAGAAGCAATATGTTCTTTTAAAAACTGCGCTTTTAATGTTTCATCATCAGCATTTATAAATTGCTCATAAGCGGTTAAAGAAACCTTAGAATCTACCACCATTTTTTTGTTATCCGGTAAATGAATCACAACATCGGGTAAAATTCTTTTACCTTCATCATTGGTAAAGCTTTGCTGTACATAATACTCTCTATCTTTCTCTAATCCAGACTTTTCTAAAACACGTTCTAAAACTAATTCTCCCCAGTTTCCTTGTGTTTTGTTATCGCCTTTTAGTGCCTTTGTTAGGTTGATGGTCTCCTTGCTCATTTGCAAATTCATCTCTTTTAAACCTAAAATTTGCTGACGTAAAGCGGCATGATAATCAATACTTTCTTTATGAGTTTGATCTACTTTATCTTCAAAAACTTTAATTTTTTCTTGCAGCGGATTTAAAATAATTTGTAAATTTTCTTTGTTTTGAGCGGCGAATTTATTCGATTTTTCTTCTAATATTTTGTTGGCAAGTACTTCAAAATCATTGGTGAATTTTTTCTGGAGATTTTCTACTTCTGCTTTATGTTCATCCAACTTTAGTTGTAAGTTTTTGTTCTCTGAATCTTGCCTTGTATTTAAGGTAATTAATTGTTCTTTTTCTTTCTGATTATTCTTTAATTCTTTTTGAAGTTCTATGTAATTATCTTCCACTATATCTTTAGCTTGTTGAAGCAATAAAACACGTTCTTCTAGCGTAGATTTCTCTTTTTCTGAGATGGTTTTTTCTTTTTGTAAATGAAGTTTGGTTAATAGTTTGCCAATAAAAAAACCTATAAAGCTAAAAATCAGTGCAATTAAGAAGTAACTAATCAATTCGTTCATCATATCAAATTAAGTTCTTAAATTTATCACTTTTAAAACAGACAATGAAAGCTATTGCTAAATTTATATTATACACTATTTTAGGTTGGGAACTAGAAGGCGATTTTTCTAAAGACGTTAAAAAATATGTCGTTATTGCTGCACCTCATACTAGTTGGATTGATTTTCCTATAGCTATTTTGTCGAGAATGGCTTCTGGAATTATGATTAATTTTATTGGTAAAAATTCGCTTTTTAAAAGTCCTTTTGGTTTTTTCTTTAGAGCTTTGGGTGGAACGCCAGTGGATAGAAGTAAGAGTAATAATTTGGTAGAAGCGATTATTCAGGTGTTTAATTCGAAAGATGAATTTAGACTTGGTTTATCTCCTGAAGGAACTCGTAAAAAGGTAGATGCTTGGAAAACAGGTTTTTATTATATAGCAAAAGGAGCAAATGTGCCAATTGTTATGGCTACGTTAGATTTTGAGAAAAAGCAAGTTAAAATTTCTGAACCTTATTATACGACAGATGATAAAGAAAAAGATTTTGAATTCTTTTATGCCTTTTATAAGAATGTAAAAGGTAAAAATCCTGATCAATTTTAACAAGGATTTTTTGAACCCTTGCAAAATTGAGTTTTTTTAAGATTTATAGTTGTTAGCTACTTTTTTAGCAATTCCTACAATTACTTCTGTTGCTTTTAGCATCGATTCTACAGGAACGTATTCATAGCGTCCATGAAAATTATGTCCGCCAGCAAAAATATTTGGACAAGGCAAACCTTTGTAAGAAAGTTGAGAACCATCCGTGCCACCTCTAATTGGCTTTATTAATGGCGTAATACCAATTTCTTTCATTACTTCTTCAACAATATCTACAATATACATAACAGGAGTAACTTTTTCCTTCATGTTAAAATATTGATTTTTGATTTCTACTTTCACCAAATTTTGTTGTAAACGCTCGTTAAAATCGAATGCAATTTTTTGCATTAAATTTTTTCTTTTTTCAAACAGATCAGCATCATGATCTCTAATAATATACTCTAAAATAGTTTCTTCTACATTTCCGGTACTATCATGCAAATGAAAAAAACCTTCATAATTGGTCGTTTTTTCTGGAACTTCATTTGTGGGTAAAGCTGCTATAAAATCACTTGCAATTAATAAAGAATTGATCATTTTTCCTTTTGCATAACCAGGATGTACAATTTTACCGGTAATGGTAACTTTTGCACTTGCAGCATTAAAATTTTCGTATTCTAATTCCCCAATTTGACTGCCATCCATGGTGTAAGCCCATTTTGCGCCAAACTTTTCTACATCAAATAAATGTGCTCCTTTGCCAACTTCTTCATCTGGCGTAAAACAAATTCTAATTTTTCCGTGTTTAATTTCTGGATGCTGAACTAGATATTCCATTGCCGTAACAATTTCTGTAACGCCCGCTTTATCATCTGCACCTAAAAGCGTTGTACCATCCGTTGTTATAATGGTCTGACCTTTGTATTGTAATAAATCTTCAAAATAATCTGGAGATAAAACAATGTTTTTCTCTTTGTTTAAAATAATGTCTTTTCCGTCATAATTTTCAATAATCTGCGGATTTACATTTTTTCCTGTAAAATCTGGACTTGTATCAATATGGGCAACAAAACCAATAGTCGGCACTTCATAATTTAAATTACTTGGTAAAGTTGCCATGATGTAACAATTTTCATCCAATTCAACATCTTGCAAACCAATTTCTTTGAGTTCTTTTTCTAGAATTCTGGCTAAATTCCATTGTTTTTCGGTACTTGGAAAAGCAGGATTGTTAGGATCTGATTCTGTATCAATCGTTACGTATTTTAAAAAACGTTCTGTTATATGTTGTTTATCAATCATTTTTACTGATGAATTTTTAAGTTTTCAATTAAAGAGAAAGCACTACAAAGCCTTTCGTTTACCAATGAATCTCCATAAATTTCTGTTTTAGCAAAAATAAAATTCTGATCATTTACTTTTATAAAGGTATGACAAGTTTGAAAAGGATACGCTCCTTTTTTTCCTTTATAAACCATGTAAAGTGCAGGTTTATCGAGTAAAGTAATCTCTTTTGACTTCACTCTTATTAAATTTTTAGCTAAATATTCTTGCTCTTGTTGAAGCATAAAAGCTTCATCAAAATTTATTTTATTTCTAACAAAAGTTACGTCTAACAAAACAGTTTCGGTAAGTTGTTTTATGGTATCTGCTGTAAAGATAGAGGATTGTGCTTCATCTTGATATAAATTGATTTTCCAATTTTTTGGCAATTGTAATGAAAACAAATTTTTTAGATCGTCTACATTTTCTAAATTATCAAAAGAGGTAGGTTCACAATTAAAATCTTTACTAATTACTGATTGTTTAGAACAAGAGCAAAGTAGGAGTGAAGCTATTAAAAGAAGGCTATAATTAATTTTTGACACAGTTTTTACGGAATTGTACAAATGATTTATCATTTAAATTACACAAAAATACCTATTCTAAAATTAGTTTTCCTATTTTTTGATGACCACTTAACCAAGCGGTGTTTTTATTAACAAACTGAATAGCATAATAATCGTCTTTAGAAACTTCTACCCAAGTATTTCCTGCATCATTAGAGAATGAAACACCCGTTTTACCAACTGCAAAAATTTCTTTTCCGTTGGTGTTTGGTACATATTGTACACAACTTTTATAATTAGGATTTTGATGATCAGCAACTAAAGTCCACGTTTTTCCACCATCTTTTGTAATCGCTTTAGTTGCGTTGTTTTCTTCTGGTTTAGAATAATCTCCGCCAATAATAATTCCGTTATTTTTATCAGCAAAATCAATAGAATAAATTCCTTGAGGACCATCACCTTGAATTATAGGAGTTTCAGAAATTTGCCAAGTTTTACCAAAATCATCAGACTTTAAAATACGTGCTTTTTTGCCGCCAGAAGCAATCCAAACGGTGCTTCCTAATGTTTTAATATTGGTGTTACTTGCTGCAAAGAAAGCTTCACCATCAGCAAATTCTGGAAGATTATCACAAGAAATTTTACTCCAAGTTTTACCTCCATCCGCAGTTAAAATAATAGAAGCACAATTTTCTGTTGGATCTCCAACTGCAATTCCGTGTTTGCCATCATCAAAAAATTGAAGCGCATCATAAAATACTTTATCATGATTTTCTGTATATACTAACTCGGTTTTATCTTTTGAAATTTTATACAATAAAGCCGGATTTGCAATTGAAAGCGCAAAAAAAGCATCGCCATTTTTGGCTAAACTTCTAAAATGCGGAATGATTGAATCTTGATGCGTAATATATTCTGTAGACCAAGTTTTTCCGCCATCCTTTGTAAATCCAAAATCGCCCAAAGAACCTGCATAATAAACTGTATTTTCATCAATAGCAACAATTGTTCTAATGCTTGTGCTGTCTATTTTAAACTCTTTTATTTTTATATTTTTAAAAGTACGTTTAATTGTTTTTTGTGCAATACTATTCGCATTTACAAATAATAAGAAAAGGATTGAAAAATAGGTTGTCAATTTTAAATGCATATTGTATTTTT